>JBIOZN010000448.1:0-12797 GCA_044871175.1 Acidimicrobiales bacterium
GGTGCCGGCCGCCGGCCGGTGCCCGCCGGTCGGTGCCGGCCGCCGACGCCCGTTCTGGCAGAAAATCTTTCTCACCGGCCCTGGTCAGGGCACCCCGGCTTCTGCCAGAACGCCGGTCAGCGTCAGGCCCACCCTTGGCGGCGGACCTCGTACAGGGCGACGGCGGCGGCGACGGCGACGTTGAGCGACCCCACCCGGCCCACCTGGGGGAGGTAGGCGACGGCGTCGCAGGCGGCCAGCGTGGCCTTGGCCAGCCCGTGATCCTCGTGCCCGAGGGCCAGGCACACCGCCTCGCCGACGGCCCGCTGGTGCAGGGGCACGGCGCCCTCGGCCAGCTCCAGCGCGACGACCTCGAACCCTCCGGCCCGGGCCGCCGCCACCGCCGCCGCGCCCGTATCGGCCCGCTCGAACCGCAGGTAACGGTCACAGCCGAGGGCCGTGCGGGCCACGCCGGGGGCGGACGGGTCGGGCGTCGCAGCCGCCAGCCACACCCGCTCCACGCCGTAGGCGGCGGCCGTGCGGATGATGGACCCCACGTTGGCGGGCGTGCCCAGCCCGTCGAGCACCAGTGCCACCCGGCCGCCGGTGCGCCGGCGCCATTCCCGGTGCAGCCGCTTCAGGCCGGTGCCGTCGAGCTGCCTCATGCCCGCGTCACGTCGAGCAGCCGGTAGCCCTGGCGCGCCGCCCGGCGCGTGACCGTCCAGCCCTGGGCGGCCAGCCACCGCGCCAGCGAGTCGGCACCCAGGTGACGCTGGACCACGAAGTGGGCGGCGCCCGAGGATTCGAGGCGCGCCAGCCACGCCGTCAGCAGCTCCTGCAGCGCCGCCTTGCCGATACGGATGGGCGGATTGGACCAGATGGCGGCCAAGCCCACGTCGGCGGGCACGTCCTCGGGGGCGCCGACCCGCACGTTGCCCAGGCCGTGAGCGGCCGCGTTGGCGGCGCACAGCGCCCGGGCCCGCGAGTTCACGTCCACCGCCCACACCGTCGCCCCGGGCGCCCGGGCGGCCAGGGCGCAGGCGATGGGCCCGTAGCCGCAGCCCAGGTCGAGCACCGTCCCGGCGGGGGGCGTGGGCGGGCCCTCCAGCAACAGCAGCTTGGTGCCGGCGTCGACGGCGCCATGGGCGAACACGCCCCGGTCGGTGGTGAGCGTGAGAGTGAGGTCGGGGAGGGCCAGCCGCACGGTCGCCGGCGCCGACGGCCCCGCCGGCGACGGCGAGAAGTAGTGCCCGGCGCTCACCGGGCGCCAGCCTCCCACGGCCCGTCACCGTGGCACGGAGGGAGGCCGCCGCTACCCTGGTGCGGCCATGCCTCTGGACCTCCGGTACTACGGCGACCCCGTCCTCAAGCAGAAGACGCCCGACGTCCCCGACATCGACGCCAAGTTGGTCACGCTGGCCGACGAGATGCTCGAGGTCATGTACGCCGTGCCCGGCGTGGGCTTGGCCGCCCCCCAGATCGGCGTGCAGAAGCGCTTCTTCGTCTACGACATCGGCGAGGGCCCCCACACCCTGGTCAACCCCGTCATCCGCGAGTCGGAGGGCGAGTGGACCTACGACGAGGGCTGTCTGTCGATCCCCGGGCTCTACGTCGAGATCGTGCGCCCCAAGCAGCTCCTCGTCACCGGCTACGACCTCGACGGCAACGAGGTCAGCTTCGAGGCCGACGAGCTGCTGGCCCGGCTGGTGCAGCACGAGCTCGACCACCTCGACGGCGTGCTCATGTTCGAGCGCATGACGCCCGAGCAGCGCAAGGAGGCGTTGCGGGAGTACCGCCGCCTGCAGCAGGAGCCGGAGCCCGCCGCCAAGCCCAAGCGCCGCCTGCGGCTCGGCTGAGCCCGAGGCTGAGGCCGAAGAGCGGAAGGCCCGCCCGATGTCCGGGCTCGCTCTGGTTCCCGAGCACCCACACCGGCTGGTGTTCCTGGGCACGCCACCGGCGGCCGTGCCCGCCCTCGACGCCCTCATGCAGGCCGGCTTCGACGTCGCCCTGGCCGTCACGCGCCCCGACAAGCGCCGGGGGCGGGGGGCGGCGCTTACGCCCAGCCCGGTGAAGGTCACGGCCCAGGCCCTGGGCGTGCCGGTCGCCCATGCGGTCGCCGAGGCCACGGCGGTGGGCGCCGACCTCGGCGTGGTGGTCGCCTACGGCCAGCTGATCAAACCTGACGTCCTCGCCGTGCTGCCCATGGTGAACGTGCACTTCTCGTTGCTGCCCCGCTGGCGCGGTGCCGCTCCGGTCGAGCGGGCCATCCTCGCGGGCGACCCCGAGACCGGCGTGTGCATCATGCAGGTCGAGGAGGGCCTCGACACCGGCGGCGTGTTCGCCCGGCTCGCCGTGCCCTTCCGCCCCGGGGTCAGCGCCGACCGGCTCCGGGCCGAGCTGGCCGTGCGGGGCGCCGAGCTGCTGGTGCACACCCTGCACGCCGGGCTCGGGCGCCCCGAGCCCCAGCAGGGCGAGGTGACCTACGCCGCCAAGATCACGCCCGAGGAGCTCCGGCTCGACTGGCACCGCCCCGCCGTCGAGCTGGACCGCGTCGTGCGGGTGGGGGGCGCGTGGACGACGTTCCGGGGCCGGCGCCTCAAGGTGCTCGACGCCGCTCCGGTGCCCGCCGGGCCCGCTCCCGGGCGGCTCCTCGGCGACGTGGTCGGTACCGGGGAAGGCGGCTTGCGCCTGCGCACCGTGCAGCCCGAAGGCCGGGCGCCGATGGCGGCCGAGGCGTGGCGGCGGGGCGCGCGGCCGACGCCCGCCGAGGTCGTGGGTGCGTGAGGTCGCCGCCGGCGCCCGCCACCAACGCACGCAGCCTCGCGTACCGGGCGCTCTTGCGCATCGACCACGGAGGCGCCTACGCCAACCTCCTCGTGCCCGAGCTGCTCGCCGCCGCCGGCTCCGGGCTGGGCGAGCGCGACCGGGCGTTCGCCACCGAGCTGGTGTACGGCACCACGCGCATGCGGCGGGCCTGCGACTTCGCCGTCGACCGCTTCCTGGTGCGCCCGCCGCCGCCCGAGCTGCGCACGCTGCTGCGCCTCGGCGCCTACCAGCTCGTGCTCGCCGGCGTGCCCCCCCACGCCGCCGTCAGCGCCACCGTGGCGCTGGCGCCCCCCGGCCTCCGGGGGGTCACCAACGCCGTCCTGCGGCGCGTCGCCGCCTCTCCGCCGGCCTGGCCCGATGACGCCACCCGGCTCAGCTACCCCGACTGGATCGTGCGCCGCATGCGCGCCGAGCTGGGGGAGGCGGACGCGCTCGCCGCCCTCGAGCGCATGAACACCCCCGCCCCCGTCACCCGCCGGCCCGACGGGTACGTGCAGGACCGGGCCTCCCAGTGGGTCACCGACCTCGTGGACGCCCCGCCGGGGGGGCGGGTCGCCGACGTGTGCGCCGCCCCCGGCGGCAAGGCCACCCGGCTGGCGGCGGCGGTGGCGCCGGGCGGGACGGTGGCCGCCGTCGACATCCATCCGGGCCGGGCCGGCCTCGTCGCCGCCAACGCCCGCCGGCTGGGGCAGACGAACGTCGTGACCGTCGTCGGTGACGGCACCCGCCCGCCGCTGCGCGCCGGCGCCTTCGACCGCGTCCTCGTGGACGCGCCCTGCTCGGGTCTGGGCGCCCTGCGCCGCCGGCCCGATGCCCGCTGGCGCGTGGCCGAGGACAACATCGCCGGCCTCGCGGCCCTCCAGCGGCGCCTGCTGACGGCGGCGACGACGCTGGTGCGCCCCGGCGGCGTCCTGGTCTACAGCGTCTGCACGCTCACCGCCGCCGAGTCGGTCGACCACGACGTCGGGGGCCTCGCGTCGTGGCCGGCCGTGGCGCCTCCCGGCCCACCGTGGCAGCCCTACGGGCGGGGTGCTCGCCTCCTCCCGCACTACGCCGACACGGACGGTATGGTCGTGCTCCTCCTGCAGCGCCCGGCGTGACCCTGCACGGGGGCCCGTCCGGGCGACCCCGATGGCCGAACGCATCCTCGTCCTCGACCCCGAGCCCGACCAGATCGCCCCGATCCTCGCCGACGAGGGCTTCGAGGTCCGCGAGGTCGAAAATGTCGACCGGGTCATGGAGGCCGTACGCGAGGGCGCCCCCGACCTGGTGCTGCTCGACATCCCGCTGCAGGGGCTCGACGGCTTCGCCATCTGCTCGGCCATCCGCCGCACGTCGCCGGGCTCGGGGCTGGGCATCGTCGTGCTGGCCGACCAGGCCGGTGAGCCGGCCGACCGGGTGGCGGCGCTGTCGGCGGGGGCCGACGACTACCTCACCAAGCCCTTCGACCGCCAGGAGCTGGTGGCGCGGGTGGAGGCGCTGCTGCGCCGCGGGCGCGAGTTGCGGCGGGTGTCGCCCCTCACCGGGCTGCCCGGCCGCTTCGACCTCGACCTGGAGGTCGCCCGGCTGGTGGAGGTCGGCCGGCCCTTCGCCGTGCTGTCGGCCGACCTCGACCACTTCGACGCCTACAACGTCCGCTACGGCTACCGTCGGGGCGACGACGTCATCCGGGCCTTCGGCGAGCTGGTGGTGGAGACGTTGGCCCGGTTCGACACGTCCCCGGCCTTCGCCGCCCACCTGGGCGGCGACCGGATGGCCCTGGTGGTGGGCCCCGACGACGCCGCCGACGTGTGCGCCGACCTGGCCGACGGCGTCGACGGCGCCGCCCTCACGTTCTATGAGTTCGCCGACGCCGTGAGCGGCCGGGTCGTGGTGAGCGGGGCCGAGGGCGAGCGGGAGGTGCCGCTGCTGGCGGTGTCCATCGGGGTTGTCACCACCCGGGCCCGCCCCATCAACGGAGCGGGTGAAGCCCTGGCCTGGGCGGGCGAGATCCGCCGCTCGCTCAAGCGCCTGCCCGGCTCGGCCTGGCAGATCGACGACGCGCCGCCCTGTGTCAACGGCGCCCCGCCGGCCGAGGAGGGGCCGCCGCCGTGACCGGGGCGCCGGGCACGCTCGCCGCCAAGGTGCTCACGGTGTCGGACGGGGTGGTGCACGGGACGCGTGAGGATCGCTCGGGCGTCGCCCTCGTGGGCGCCCTCGAGACGGCGGGCTTCGCCGTGGTCGCCCACCGGGTGGTGCCCGACGGCGTCGAGTCGGTGGCCGCCGCCCTGGTGGAGATGGCCGACGGCTTCGCCGGGCTGGTGGTGTCCACCGGCGGAACGGGGTTCACGCCCCGCGATCTCACGCCCGAGGGCACCCGGGCGGTGATCGAACGGGAGGCGCCGGGGCTGGCCGAGGCCATGCGGGCCGTCAACCCGCTCGGCCGCCTCAGCCGGGGCGTGGCCGGGGTGCGGGGCTCGACGCTGATCCTCAACACGCCCGGGTCGCCGGCCGGCGCCGTCGAGCAGCTGGAGGCCGTGCTCGACGTCGTGCCCCACGCCCTCGCCCTCCTGGCCGGCACTCCCACCGCCCACTGACCGGTTTGCACCCTGAGGGCCACTATTGGCGCTGAGGGTGCAAACCCGGGAGAGGGCGGGCCTCCTAGGCTGGCCGACCGCGTGTTGAAGCTGGTGCTGCCCAAGGGCTCGCTCGAGCGGGCCACGCTCGAGTTGTTCGAGGCCGCCGACCTGCCCGTGCAGCGGTCGTCGGCGGTCGACTACCGGGCCACCATCGACGACCCCCGCATCGCCGAGGTGCGGATCCTGCGGCCCCAGGAGATCCCCATCTACGTGGCCGAAGGGTTGTTCGACCTCGGCATCACGGGCCGGGACTGGATTGAGGAGACGGCCAGCGCGGTGGTGAGCGTGGGCACGCTGGCCTACTCCAAGGCCACCGCCCTGCCCATCCAGGTGGTGGTGGCGGTGGCGGGGGACTCGCCCTATCGACGGGTGGAGGACCTGCCCCAGGGCGTGCGGGTGTCCACCGAGTACGTCCAGCTCACCCGGCGCTTCTTCGCGGCGCGGGGCATCACGGCCGACGTGCGCCTCTCCTACGGAGCGAGCGAGGCCAAGGTGCCCGACATCGCCGACTGCATCGTCGACATCACCGAGACCGGCCGGGCCCTGCGGGCCGCCGGCCTGCGGGTCATCGACACCATCCTGGTGAGCCGCACCGAGCTGATCGCCCACCCGGCGTCCCACGCCGACCCCGAGAAGCGCCACGCCATGGGCCAGCTGCGCACCCTCCTGGCGGGCGTGCTCGACGCCCGGGACAAGGTGCTGGTGAAGCTCAATGTGGGCGACGGCGACGTCGAGAAGGTGCTCGCCCTCATGCCCTCGGCCAAGGAGCCGACGCTGTCCCGTCTGGCCCACGACGCCGGCTTCGCCATCGAAGCGGTGGTGGCCAAGCGCACCATCAACACGCTCATCCCCGCCCTGAAGGACGCGGGGGCGAGCGACATCCTCGAGCTGCCGCTCTCCAAGATCGTCCCGTGAGGGCTGTGCACCACGGCGCGGTGACGAGCTTCGAGGACGAGAAGGGCTACGGCGAGGTCACCGGCGACGATGGGGTGACGCGCTTCTTCCACTGCACCGCGATCGCCGACGGCACCCGCACGATCACCGTGGGCACGCCAGTGACGTTCGTGGTGGCGGCCGGCCACCGCGGGCGGTGGGAGGCGGCCGCGGTGACCCCCCGGTGAGCCACGTCAAGCGGCAACAGACGTCAGTTTCCGTCGTCACACGACGCAAAGTGACGAAAGTGTCGCGTTGTCGTGGGCGCGTCTCAGGCGGGCGCGTTGGCCGACTTCACCTCGACGAACGCCATGCGGATCTGGGCCAGGGCGTCGGCCAGCGTGGGGGCCGCCTCGCCCAGGCGCTCGCCCAGCCCCTCGACCAGGGTGGCCATGGCGTCGATGGCCAGCACGGCCTCGCCGAGCTGGGGCGGCTGCTGGGCGAGGTGGATGGCGGCCAGCTCGAACAGGCCCATGGCGTGGTTGGCCACCACCTGGGCGGCGGGCACCCTGGCCAGTTGGGCCCGGACCTCGTCGACCTCGGCCTGCAGGGCGGCCGCTCGCGCCGCCATGTCGTCGTCGGGGAGCTCCCGGTCGGCGGGCTCGGCGCCCCCGGCCGCAGTGGGCTCTTCACGCGGGCGGTCAACCGGGTACTCACCACCGGGTGTCCAAAGCGAGCTCACGTGCGGTACCCTAACGTTCGCACAACTGAGGGAAGCGGGCCGCGAGCAGCGTCCCCACCTGGCCACGCCGCTGTGAAGTACCTTGTCGGCACGTGCGCCGGGTCGTACGGTCGTAGCACGAGCACTGGCTTCGTGCTCCCGGGCGTCGGCTTCCACAGGCGGCACCCATTTTCCGTTCTTCCCCTGGGAGGTCAGCCCATTGCGTGAGGGTGAGCAGCCATAGCCACGCCGACGGTCAACGAGCCGCGGATCAACGATCGCATTCGCGCCCGGGAGGTGCGCCTGGTCGGCTCGGACGGCCAACAGATCGGGATCCGTCCCCTGCCCGAGGCCCTGCAACTCGCCCGCGAACAGGATCTGGACCTGGTGGAGGTGGCCCCCATGGCCAATCCACCCGTGTGCCGGATCATGGACTACGGGAAGTTCAAGTACGAGGAGTCTCAGAAGGCGAAGGAGTCCCGCCGCAAGGCGAGCAACATCTCCATCAAGGAGATGAAGTACCGGCCCAAGATCGGGACGGGTGACTTCGACACCAAGACCCGCAAGGTCGCCGAGTTCCTCACCGAGGGCCACAAGGTAAAGGTCACCATCATGTTCAGGGGTCGGGAGGTCTACCACCCCGAACTGGGGATGCGGATCCTCGACCACGTGGCCGAAGTCGTGGCTCCCGTCGGCAAGGTCGAGGCCGCGGCCAAGCTCGACGGACGCAACATGACCATGGTGCTCGCCCCCGACCGCAAGGCTCAACAGGCGCGCCAGCGCCAGGCGACGGTCCCCGCCGCCAACGGCGACATGGCTTCGGGCGCGCCGGACCCCGCCCTGGCCAGCGAGGCCCCGGTCGCCGACGCTCCATCCCCCTCTCCGGCCCCCTCCGGCACCACTCGCTCGCCTCAACCGGTCCCGGCCCGCCCCGACCGGCCCTGAGCCCGGGCCCTCGCCGCGCCGCCTCCGTGGCCGGCTGGGCCCGGCTCGACCCCCGTTCCCGACAAGGACCTGCCATGCCCAAGATGAAGACGTCCAAGACCGCGGCCAAGCGTTTCCACACCACCGGCCGCGGCCGGGTGCGCCGGCTGCAGTCGATGCGCCAGCACCTGTTCGAAAAGAAGCCGTCCACCCGCACGCGCCGGCTCGCCGGCGAGGTCGACGTCCACCCGGGCGACGTCAAGCGGGTCAAGCGGCTGCTCGGCCAGCGCTGATCCTGCGCCCGGCCAGACTCGACCTCGACCTTGAGTCGACCTCGATACTTTCCTCGACCGACAGCTGTGTGAGAAGGAGACGCCGATGGCCAGGGTGAAGCGCGCCGTGGGCTCGAAGAAGCACCGCCGCCAGGTGCTCGAGCGGGCCAAGGGCTACTACGGCCACCGCTCGCGGACCTACCGGGCCGCCAACGAGGCGGTGATGCACGCCGCTCAGTACGCCTACCGCGACCGCCGCGCCCGCAAGGGCGAGCTGCGGCGGCTGTGGATCCAGCGGATCAACGCCGCCTGCCGCCAGCAGGGCATGAGCTACAGCCGGTTCATCGCCGGCCTCGGTGCCGCCGCCGTCGCCGTCGACCGCAAGGTCCTCGCCGACCTGGCCGTCACCGACCCCACCGCCTTCGCCGGCCTGGTGGCCGTCGCCACCGACGCGCTGACCGGCGCCGCCCCGTCGGCCCCGGCGTCGTGATCCGGGCGGGGTGAGCGACCCGCCGTCCCCCGTCCCCCCGGGGCGCGCCGGCGTCCCCGGCCCTCCGCGCGCCAGCGGCCAGGCCGGACCGCGCGGCCTGGCCGCCTCCAACCCACGCGTCCAGCGGCTGCGCCGCCTGGCCGCCCGGCGCAGCACCCGCTCGGCCGAGGGGGCCTACGTGATCGAAGGGCTCACCCTGGTGGCCGAGGCGCTGTCGGCGGGGGTTGAGCTGGAGGCGATCTATGCCGAGGACGGCGCCGCCGACTCCCTCGGCCACCCCGCCGTGCCCGTGGTCGAGGTGGGTGCCGGCGTCGTCACCCGGGTGGCCTCCACCGTGACCCCGCAACCGGTGCTGGCCGTCGCTCGCGCCGCCCCCGCTCGCCTGACCGAGCTGGCCGGGGCCACGTTCGTCGTGGTGGCCGCCGGGCTGGCCGACCCGGGCAACGTGGGCACGCTGCTGCGCACCGCCGAGGCCGCCGGCGCCGGCGGGGTGATCCTCACCGCCGGCTCGGTGGACGTGTACAACCCCAAGTGCGTGCGCGCCTCGGCGGGCGCCTTGTTCCACGTTCCCGTGGTCACCGACGTCGACCTCGCCCCGCTGGTGACCTGGTGCCGCCGCCAGGGCCTCGCCATCGTCGGCACCGCCCCCACCGGGGGCACCGCCTACGACCGCTGCGACCTGCAACGCCCCCTGGCCCTCGTGCTGGGGAGCGAGGCCCACGGGCTGCCCGCCCGCCTGCCCGTCGACGACATCCTCACCATCCCCCACGCCGGCCGGGCCGAGAGCCTCAACGTGGCCATGGCCGCCGCCGTGGTGTGCTTCGAAGTGGCCCGGCAGCGGCGCGTCGGAGCGCTAGCGTGACGGGCGTGACGACGGTGAGCGAGCGGCGATTTCGTCGCCCCCGGGCGTGGCTCGGGGTCGCCGCCGGCCGCCCTCGCGGCTGACATCGGCGTCCTGCCGGCCGGGCCCGGGGGTGCCCCCGCCCGCTCCCGGAAAGGACCGACCCGTGACCGCGACACCACCTCCCGCATCGCCTCCGGCCCCGCCCCCCGGCCCGCCGGCTGACACCCCATCGCCGAACATGGCCGACGTCCCCACCGTGGAGACCGTGCGGGCCATCGCCGCAGGCGGGGCCGACCGGATCGCCGCCGCTGCGACGGTGGCCGACCTCCGGGCGCTGTCGGCCGAGCTGCTCGGCAAGCGCGGGGCGCTGGCCCGGGCCAAGCAGGCGCTGGCGGCGCTGGACCCGTCCGTCCGGCCGGGCGTCGGCCGGGCCGTGCACGAGGCCCAGGGCGTCCTCGACCGGGCCCTGGCCGTCCGGCGGACCGAGCTGGCGGCCGCCGAGCGTCGCGGCCGGCTGGAGGCCGAGCGACTCGACCTCACCGAAGTCCCGGCCGCCGCCGTCCCGCCCCGGGGCCACCTCCACCCCGTCACCTCGGCCCGCGACCGGCTGGAGGACGTCTTCGTCGGCCTCGGCTTCTCGGTCGTCGAGGGCCCGCAGGTCGAGACCGACTGGAACGCCTTCACCGCCCTCAACATGGGCCCCGACCACCCCGCCCGCAGCGAGTTCGACACATTGTGGGTCGAGTGGGGCCCGCCCGGCTCGACCCTGCTGCGCCCGCACACCTCGCCCGTGCAGATCCGGGTGATGAGCTCCTCGCCGCCGCCGATCTATGCGGTGATGCCCGGACGCACGTTCCGGCGCGACACCGCCGACGCGACCCACATGCCGGTGTTCCACCAGATCGAGGGGCTCGTCGTCGACCGGGGCATCCACCTCGGCCACCTGGCCGGCACCATCCAGGCGTTCACCGAGGCGTTCTTCGGGCCCGACTTCGGATCGAGGCTGCGCCCGTCCTACTTCCCGTTCACCGAGCCATCGGCCGAGTTCGACATCCGGCGCCCCGACGGCGCCTGGCTCGAGCTCGGCGGGTGCGGGATGGTGCATCCCGCGGTGCTGGCCAACTGTGGCATCGACCCCGAGCAGTGGTCGGGCTTCGCCTTCGGCTTCGGGATCGATCGCATGGCCAAGGAGCTGAACGGGGTCGAGGACCTGCGCGACCTGTTCAGCAACGACATCCGTGTCCTGGAGCAGTTCTGATGCGCGTCCTGCTGTCCTGGCTGAACGAGCTCGCCCCGGTCGGCGACGACGTCGAGGGCATCGCCGCCGACCTCACCGACCTCGGCCTGGCCGTCGAGGAGCGCCGTTGCGTCGGCATCCCCGTGCCCGGCGTCGTCGTGGCCCGGGTCACCGGCCTGCGGCCCCACCCCGACGCCGATCGCGTGCAGCTCGTCGACGTCGACACCGGCGACGGTGACACCCTGCAGATCGGCTGCGGCGCCTTCAACCTGGCCGTCGGCGACCTCGTCCCCCTGGCCCGCGTCGGAACGGTGATGCCGGGGGGCATGGAGATCACGCGGCGCAAGCTCCGGGGCGAGTGGTCGAACGGGATGCTGTGCTCGACCCAGGAGCTGGGCGTGGGCGACGACCACGCCGGCATCTGGATCCTGCCCGCCGAGGCTGCGCCCGCCCTGGGCGGTGAGGTGTTCGACGCCCTCGGCCTCACCCCCGACGTCGTGTTCGACCTCGACCTCACCCGCAACCGGCCCGACGCCTGGAGCCACCTCGGCGTGGCCCGAGACCTCTCCGCCCGCCGAGGCGTGCCCCGGACTGAGCCTCGACCTGAGGTGAAGCTCGAGGGCCCGCCCGAGGTGCAGGTCGAGCTGCTCGACACCCGTCGCTGCGGCCGGTTCACTGCCCGAGTGGTGCACGGAGTCGAAGTCGGGCCGTCGCCGGCGTGGCTGGCCGAGCGGCTGCGGCGGGCGGGGATGCCGCGACACGTTGGAGCTGCACCGAGCCGCCGTGGGCGGAACTGGTCGCCGTCGATGCCAACAGCGGCGACATCAAGTGGCACGTGCCGCTTGGCGCATTTCCGGAGCTCGAGGCGAAAGGAATCAAGAGCGGCACGCCGGTGTCCGGCGGCGCCATCACGACCGCGGGGAACCTGATCTTCATCGCGGCGACGATTGACGGTATGTTCAGGGCGTTCGATGCGCGCGATGGCAAGGAACTCTGGTCTGACAAGCTGCCCGCGCCGGGCCACTCGACGCCGACGACCTACATGGGTCGCGACGGCAAGCAGTACGTCGTCATCGGCGCCAACGGCGGCGGTTTCTTCGGGAGCGCTCCATCGGACGAGGTCATCGCGTACACGCTGCAATAGATCGATGCGTGTCGCCATGCGCGGCGTGGGCAGGGCATCGAGCCTGCTGGTCTTCGTTGTCATCGTCGCCCTGATCGGATGCGGCCGCGGCACGCCTGCGCGAGAACCGGTCACCTTCAGCACGGACGTTGCGCCAATCCTGTACGGCCGGTGCGTCACCTGCCATCGCCCGGGGCAGGTGGGGCCGTTCGCGCTTCTCAGCTACGAAGACGCCCGCTCGCGGGCGCAGCAGATCGCGGCGATGACCGGCGCGCGACGAATGCCGCCTTGGTTGCCCGACCCGAGTGATCCTCCGTTCATCGCCGAACGTCGGCTCTCGCCGCAGGAGATTGAGATCCTGCAGCGCTGGGCCACCGCGGGTGCACCGGAAGGCGATCCTGCCAGAGCCCCGGCTCCGCCATCGTTCCCTGCAGGCTGGACTTACGGCACCCCGGACCTCGTTGTGGAGATGCCCAGGCCCTACGTGCTTCGACCAGGCGGCCACGACGTCTACCGCAACGTGATCCTGCCGGTCACCGTTCCGGAAAACCGATTCGTGCGGGCCGTTGAGTTCAACCCGGGAACCCGTGTCGTGCATCACGCCGTGATTCGCATCGATCGCACCGGCGTTTCACGGCAACGCGACGCCGACGATCCGGAGCCCGGGTTCGAAGGGATGGTCGCGACCGACGTGCAGGACCCCGACGGTCACTTCATCGGATGGGCGCCTGGGCGTGGACCAATCGTTGCGCCAGAGGGGATGCCATGGCGTCTCGATCGCGGCAGCGATCTGGTGATCGAGCTGCATCTGATGCCGTCGAACGAACCGACCTCTGTCAAGCCGAGACTCGCGCTGTACTTTACGGACAAGCCACCGATTGCGAACCCGG
>JBIOZN010000449.1:0-4879 GCA_044871175.1 Acidimicrobiales bacterium
ACTGGTTGTCGTTCTTCTTCTTCACCTACTTCACCGACCGCGACGGCAAGTTCCAGCTCGCGTCCCTGCGGGAGAGCGCCTTCGACCCGTTGTCGCGCACGTGCGACTTCATGCTGAAAGAGGAGGCTCACCACATGTTCGTGGGCGCCTCGGGCGTCGCCCGGGTCGTGCAGCGCACCGTCGAGCTGATGAAGGAGCACGACACCGCCGACGTGCGCCCCTTCGGTGGCGTCGACGTCGCCACCCTGCAGCGCTACCTGAACTTCCACTACAGCCTGTCGCTCGACCTGTTCGGCGCCGAGACCTCCACCAACGCGGCGAATTACTTCGCCGCCGGGCTGAAGGGCCGGTTCCAGGAGGAGCGGCGGGCCGACGACCACCGCCTGCACGACAGCACGCGCCCCGTGCCCGCGGTGGTGGACGGGCAGATCACCACGCGCGAGGCGCCGGCGCTGGCCGCCCTCAACGAGACGCTGCGCGACGACTACATCGCCGACTGCCAGAAGGGCCTCGACCGCTGGAACCGGACGCTGGCCGAGGTCGACGTCACCCTCACGCTCCCGCACCTCGGCTTCAACCGGGCGGTGGGCGAGTTCGCCGACCACCACGTCAGCCCCGACGGCCGGCTGCTCACCGAGGACGAGTGGAATGCCCTCCATCGCCAGTGGCTGCCCGGCGCCGACGACCGGGCCCACGTGGAGTCGCTGATGGTCCGGGTCACCGAGCCCGGCCAGGTGGCCGCCTGGGTGGCCCCGCCGGCCACCGGCATCCACGCCAAGCCGCTCGACTACGAGTACGTGCGGGTCTGAGGCGACGGCCATGGCCCGCTACAACGCCGCCGAGTGGCTGCTCGACCGCCACCTGGCGGCCGGCGGCGGAGGCCGCCTGGCCTATCGCATCAACGGCGAGTCCTACGACTACGCCGCCCTGGCCCGGGAGGTCCGCCGGGCGCAGGCGGCCCTGGCCGCCCTCGACGTGCGGCGCACCGAGCGGGTCGCCCTCGTGGTGGACGACGAGCTCGCCTTCCCGGCCTGGTTCCTCGGCGCCCTGCGGGCC
Source organism: Acidimicrobiales bacterium (assembly GCA_044871175.1). Classification (GTDB taxonomy): domain Bacteria; phylum Actinomycetota; class Acidimicrobiia; order Acidimicrobiales; family Ilumatobacteraceae; genus JBIOZN01. The sequence goes on from JBIOZN010000449.1 coordinate 1,057, forward strand.
GGCGTGGTGCCGGTACCGCTGTCGACCATGCTCACCGCGTCCGATCTGGCCGCCATCGTCGGTGACGCCGTCGCGGGTGCCGTCGTGCTGTCGGCCGGCTACCGCGGGCACGTCGGCGCGCTGGCGGCGGCCGACCCCGAGCTGCGCCACGCCATCGTCATCGGCGAGCCGACCGGCGACGAGCCCGTCCCCACCCACGCGTGGTCCGCCTTTCTCGACACCGACGAACGGCCGGTGGCGAGCACCACTGAGGACTCCCCGGCGTTCTGGCTGTACAGCTCGGGCACGACCGGCGTGCCCAAGGGCGCCATGCACCGCCACGCCAGCCTGCAGGCCACCGCCGACACCTACGCCCGGTCGATACTGGAGATCGGGTCCGACGACCGCTGCCTGTCGGTGGCCAAGCTGTTCTTCGCCTTTGGCCTGGGCAACTCGCTCACGTTCCCGCTGGCGGTGGGGGCCAGCGCGGTGCTGAACCCGCAGCGCCCCACTCCGGCCGCCGTGGCCGAGCTCGTCCGCACCGAGTCGCCCACCTTGTTCTTCGCCAGCCCCGGGTTCGTCGCCGGCCTGCTCGACGCCGACCTGCCCGAGGACACCTTCGCGTCCGTGCGCACCACCGTCACGGCCGGCGAGGCCCTGCCGGCCGAGCTGCAACGGCGGTTCTCGACGCGCTTCGGACATCCCGTGCTCGACGGCATCGGCACCACCGAGGCGCTGCACATCTTCCTGTCCAACACCAAGGGGGCCGAGCGCCCCGGCACCAGCGGCACGCCCGTGCACGGGTACGAGACGAGGTTGCGGGACGACGCCGGCCACCCCGTCACCGACCCCGACACGCCCGGCTACCTGCAGGTGCGCGGCCCCTCGCTGGCCACCGGGTACTGGAGCCGGGACGCCGCCAGCCGGGCCGCCTTCCAGGGCGAATGGCTGGCCACCGGCGACGTCTACACGGTCTCGCCCGACGGCTACTGGACGTTCCTCGGCCGCAACAGCGACATGATCAAGGCCGGCGGCATCTGGGTGTCGCCCGCCGAGGTGGAGGCCGTCCTCATCGAGCACCCCGACGTGCTGGAAGCGGCCGTCGTCGGGGCCCGGGACGAGAGCGGGTTGGAGATGACCGTCGCCTTCGTCGTACCGCGTGCCGGCGCCACCGTCACCACCGGGGCCATCGACGCCCACTGCCGGGAGCGCATGGCCGCCTTCAAGCGGCCCCGGCGGCTGGTCGTCGTGGACGACCTGCCCAAGACGGCCACGGGCAAGATCCGCCGCTTCCAGCTCCGCGAAGGGCTGGCCGGCTCCGGGTGACCGTCGTCGACCTCGCGGGCAGCACCCTCGACTGCTCGCTCGTCCCCGCCGAACCCGGCCAGGAGGCCCGCCCGCCGCTCGTCTTCCTGCACGAGGGGCTCGGCTCTGTCGCCCAGTGGCGATCCTTCCCCGGCGAGGTGCGGCGGGCCGTCGGCGGTCCCGCCACGCTCGTGTACTCGCGGGCCGGCTACGGCCACAGCGGGGCCGCACCGTTGCCGCGGCCGGTCAGCTACATGCACGACGAGGCCGACCGTGTACTCCCGGCCGTCGTGGCCCATCACGGGTTCGTGCGTCCGGTCCTGGTCGGGCACAGCGACGGCGCCTCCATCGCCCTGCTGTATGCCGGGGCCGGCCACGAGGTGCACGCGCTGGTGCTGCTCGCCCCCCATGTGTTCGTCGAGGACGTCTCCGTCGCGGCGATCACCGCGGCCCGCGAGGCGTTCACCACCACGGACCTGCGCCTGCGCCTGGGTCGCTACCACGACGACGTGGACGGCGCGTTCTGGGGCTGGAACGACGTGTGGCTGTCGCCCGACTTCCGGTCCTGGAACATCGAGGATCGCCTGCCGGGCGTGCGGTGCCCGGTCCTGGTCGTCCAAGGCGACGCCGATCCGTACGGGACGGTCGCCCAGCTCCAGGCCATCGAGCGGGGCGTACCCGGCCCGGTGCGCACGCGGCTGCTGCCCGGCGTCGGCCATGCGCCGCACCTGGAGGCGCCGGAGCGGACCCTGGACGCCGTGCGCGCCTTCCTGACGGGGTGACCACGCCGGTCTCGGCGCACCCGGAGCAGGTCTTGCTCGCCTGGCGCGCCGGGTGTTCGTGGCGCGCCGAGACGTCCGAGCAAGCGCACGCCTCTAGCCTGAGGACGTGCTCACGCTGGCCGAGGAGACGACGCTCAACCCCCTCGGCGACAACCTCATGGCCTACATCGTGCTGGCCCTCGGGGGGGCGCTGCTGGTGGGCAACGTCATGGCCGTGGTGCGGCCACCCACCTCTCCCAAACAGGGCGAGCTCCGCCGGGCCCCGGTGGCCCGCTCGCTGGTGATGGCCGCCGTCGGCCTGGTGGCCGCCGTGTGGGCCCTGGCCTCGCTGCTCACGTGAGCGCACCGTTAGCATCACCGCCGCCCTCGGACGAAAGGACCACCACATGGCCTTCGAGCTCCCGCCGCTGCCCTACGACATGGACGCGCTGGCGCCGCACATCTCGAAAGAGACGCTCGAGTACCACTACGGCAAGCACCACCAGGCCTACGTCACCAATCTGAACAAGGCCATCGAGGGCACCGAGCACGAGTCGAAGTCCCTCGAGCAGATCATCAAGGACGCCGAGCTCAACAGCGGCCTGTTCAACAACGCCGCTCAGACGTGGAACCACACCTTCTACTGGTCGTGCATGGCCCCCGACGGCGGCGGGGCACCCCAGGGCGAGGTGGCCGACGCCATCGCCCAGGCCTTCGGCTCGTACGACGAGTTCCGCAAGCAGTTCACCGAGGCGGCCATGACCCAGTTCGGCTCGGGGTGGGCGTGGCTGGCCGACGACGGCTCGGGCCTCAAGGTCATGAAGACGCCCAACGCCGACCTGCCCCTGAAGCACGACACCAAGGCCCTGCTCACCATCGACGTCTGGGAGCACGCCTACTACATCGATTACCGCAACGCCCGGCCCAGCTACATCGAGACCTGGCTCGACCACGTGGTCAACTGGGACTTCGTGGCCCAGAACCTGCAGCAGAACTTGCGCTGACCCCACCCGCGACCGTTCTGGCAGGAGATCTTCCTCACCGCCCCTGGTGAGGGCGAGGAACCTTCTGCCAGAAGGTTCGGAACTCGCCCGCCGCCAGATGCGAGATGCCAGCATGGCGGCATGGACCTGACGGCCGAGGAAGAGCGCCTGCGCGAGGCCCGCGCCGGCGTGCCCTGGCGTTTCTGGGGGCCCTACCTGAGCGAGCGCCAGTGGGGCACCGTGCGCGAGGACTACAGCGACAACGGCGACGCCTGGTCGTACTTCACCCACGACCAGGCGCGCTCGCGCGCCTATCGGTGGGGGGAGGACGGCCTGGCCGGGCTGAGCGACGAGAAACAGCGGCTGTGCCTGGCCCTGGCCCTGTGGAACGAGAACGACCCGATCCTGAAAGAGCGCCTGTTCGGGCTCACCAACAGCGAGGGCAACCACGGCGAGGACGTGAAGGAGTACTACTTCTTCCTCGACAACCTTCCCACCCACACCTACCAGCGCTGGCTGTACAAGTACCCGCAGGCGGCTTTCCCCTACGCCGACCTGGTGGCCACGAACGCCCGCCGCACGCGGTTCGACTTCGAGTACGAGGTCATCGACACCGGCGTGTTCGCCGACGACCGGTACTTCGACGTCGAGGTCGAGTACGCCAAGGCCGGCCCGCACGACCTGGTGGGGCGCGTCACCGTGCACAACCGGGGACCCGAGGCGGCGTGCCTGCACGTGCTGCCCACCCTGTGGTTCCGCAACTCGTGGTCGTGGCCGCCCCACCACCCCCGCCCC
>JBIOZN010000450.1:0-4184 GCA_044871175.1 Acidimicrobiales bacterium
CGACGACCGCGGCGGCCATGATGGCGCGATGCCCACGCCGGCGGACACCATCGTGTGCGTCGACTGCGGCGGGCGCTGCCATCTGCTCACTCTGCCATCGGAGGAGGGTTGGGAGGCCGGCGAGGTCGTGGCCTACCGCTGCGCCGACTGTGGCGACCGCTGGGACCTCGTCCTCACCGACGACGATTGACGGCCGCTTCTTGACAGGCGGCTCATCGGCACGTGGCCGCCCCCCACCGCCGAAGTCTCGGCGCGAATGCCGCCACATATGGCGGATTTCGCGCCGAGAGCGGGCCGGAGGGCTTTCGGGAACCGTCAGCCGGCGGCGCCGGCGGACTGAAGGGCGGCGCCCATGCGCTGGACCATCTCGGTGAGCACGGGCAGGGGAGTGGCGAAGTTCAGGCGCGCGTGGCCCAGGCCGGGGGGCCCGCAGGCGATCCCGTCGACCAGGCCGACGCCGGCGTGCCGGGCGAAGAACTCGCCCGGGTGATCGCCCGCGCCCGTGCCGCGCAGGTCGAGCCAGGCCAGGTATGTACCTTCGGGCGACGTCCAGCGGGCGCCGGGCAGGTGCTCGGCCAGGAGGCGGCCGAGGGCGGCCCGGTTGCGGTCGAGGTAGGCCAGCACGCCGTCCAGCCACGGGCCGGCGTCCCGGTAGGCGGCGGTACTGGCGACCACGCCCAGGTTCGCCGTGCCGTGCGAGGCCATGAACCCGATCCGGCTCCACGTCTCGGCGTCCCGGGCGTTGGTGATCGCCAGCTGGGCGCACTTCAGCCCGGGCAGGTTCCACGCCTTGGACGCCGACGTGGCCGTCACGCTGTGGCCCGCGGCCGTCGCCGACGTGGCGGCGTAGGGCAGGTGCTCGTGGCCGGGGAAGGTGAGGGCTCCGTGGATCTCGTCGGCGAAGACCCGGCCGCCGTGGCGGTCGACCACCTCGGTCACTCCGGCCAGCTCGTCGGCGGTGAACACCCGGCCCACCGGGTTGCAGGGGTTGCACAGCACGAGCAGGTCGCCCCCGGCGGCGTAGGCCCGGTCGATGCCCTCGAGGTCGAGCACGTACCGCCCGTCGCCGTCGCGGGCCATGGGCACCTCGAGGATGGGGCGCCCGTGCCAGCCGGGCACGGCGAGGAAGGGCATGTACGCCGGCGTGGGCAGGATCACCGGGCTGCCCGCCCGGGAGAAGAAGTCCATGGCCAGCTCGAAGCCGTGGATGACGTCGGGGATGGCGAACACCGCCTCGGGCCCGATCTCCCAGCCGTGACGCTGGCGCTGCCAGGCCGCCCACGCCGCCGCCATGTCCTGGACCAGGGCGGTCGGCAGGTAGCCGAACGCGCCGGCGTCCACGGCCGCGTGGAGCGCGGCCGTGATGCACGGCGCGGCGCCGAAGTCCATCTCGGCCACGAACGCGCCGATGGCCCCGTCGCCGTACCGGGTCCACTTGAGGCTCCCCTGGGCCCGTAGCTCGTCGGCGGTGATGGCGTCGAGCTCGGCGAAGCGGTCGGCCAGGCGGGTGTCGGTGGCGTCAGCGATGGGCCCACCCTATGAGGGGTACCCTCCGCCCCCGTGCACGGCGCCGCCGTCGTGGTGGGGGTGGGCGAGTCGCCGTACTACGAACGGGGGCGCGCCACCGAGACCGAGTTCCAGCTCGCCTGCATCGCCGTGCGCAACGCGGTGGCCGACGCCGGGCTCGCCCTCACCGACGTCGACGGGCTGGTGTCCTACATGGACCGCAACGAGCCCGTGCGGCTGAGCGCCGCCCTCGGCGTGGGTGCCCTCGACTTCACGGCCCAGACCTTCGGCGGGGGCGGGAACGGGGCGGCGGCGGCCGTGACCCTGGCCGACGCCGCCGTCACCGCCGGCTACGCCCACACGGTCGTCGTGTACCGCGCCCTCGCCCAGGGGCAGTTCTCCCGCTACGGCCGCCCCGGTCGGCCCCGCCGTCCGAGCGGTGCGGCCGCCTTCACGGCGCCGTACGGGTTGCTGTCGCCGGCCCAGACCTGCGCCCTGCAGACGATGCGCTTCATGCACGAGCACGGCGTCAGCCAGGAGGCGCTGGCCGAGGTCGTCCTGGCGAGCTACGCCCACGCCCAGCGCAACCCGCGTGCCATCCGGTACGGCACCCCGCTCACCCGCGAGCGGTACCACGCCTCCCGTTGGATCGCCGAGCCCTTCCACCTCTATGACTGCTGCCCCGAGAACGACGGTGCCGCCGCCATCGTCGTCACCACGCCCGAGCGGGCCCGGGACCTGGCCCGCCCGCCGGTGGCCATCGTCGCCGCCGCCCACGGCCTGGCCGCGGGTGACGGGGCCGGGGCGTTCAACGAGCCGGGCTTCCCCACCGCCCACCACCGCCACGTGGCCGAGGTGCTGTGGGCGCGAGCGGGCGTGCGGCCGGCCGACGTCCAGGTGGCCCAGTTCTACGAGAACTTCACCGGGCCGGTCCTGATGGCGATCGCCGAGATGGGGTTCTGCGCGCCCGACGGCTTGGACGAATTCGTCGGCCACGGCGGCATCCAGTGGCCCCACGGGCGCCTACCGATCAACACGAGCGGCGGCAATCTCGGGGAGGCGTACATCCACGGCTTCGGCAACGTGGTCGAGGCCGTGCGCCAGGTGCGGGGCGAGTCCACCTGCCAGGTCGACGCCGTCGAGCTCAGCCTGTCGGTGTCGGGTCCCGGGTTCGCGCCGGGCAGCGCCGTCCTGTTCGGGCCGGCATGACCGGCACCGCCGTTCGGGCCGGCATGACCGGCCCCGCCGTCCTGTTCGGCCCGGCATGACCGGCCCTGCCGACCACGACCGCGTGCTGCCCGCCGACTGGGCCGTGCCCGCCGTCGATGCCACCAACCGGGCCTGGTTCACCTCGGGCGCGCTGGCCCTGCAGCAGTGCGCCGCCTGCGGCCGGGTGCAGCACCCGCCCGAGGACGTCTGCGCCGTCTGCGGGGGCATGGCCTTCGGGGAGGTCGTCGCCGCGCCGTGCGGCAGGGTGCACAGCTACACCGTCGTGCACCACGCCGTGCACACCGCGCTCGAGCCGTACGTGCCCTACGCCGTCGTGCTCGTCGCGCTGGACGAGATAGCCGCCGTCAGGGTGGTGGGCAACCTCGTCGGCACGGCAGTGGAGGACGTCCACATCGGCCTCCCCGTGGTGGCCATGTGGGAGGAGCGCCCGGCCGACGACGGCACCGTCGTCCGCCTGCCCCAGTGGCGGCGCCTGACCTGACGACCTACCGTCGGCGGCGATGACGCTCACCGACGCCGAGCTCAGCAAGAATGCCTGGCGGCTGCCCACGCCGGGCGCCGAGGGGTGGCCCCGCACCGCCCGCCCGGGCGACCCGGACAAGTACTTCATGGTGTCGGCCGACTGCCACGTCACCGAGGGCCTGAAGTTCCTCGCCTGGGTCGACCCCCAGTACGCCGACCGCGTGCCGCGGGTCGATAGTCGCGACGACGGCTCGCAGTGGCTGATCACGGAGGGCAACCGGCCCCAGCGCGTAGGCCCGGGCATGGGCGGCGAGACGCAACAGGAGCAGCAGTCGTTCGAGCGGCCCGAGGACAACCGCACACCGGGAGCGCGCATGGACGCCGAGGACCGGCGCCGGTCGGCCGCGGGCAAGACGATCGAGCAGCGCCTGGCCGACCAGGCGGCCGACGGCGTCGACGCCGAAGTCGTGTTCCCCACGGCCGGGCTGCTGGCCTGGGCCACCCCCGACCCCCGCTTCGCCATGGCCATGTGCCGGGCGTGGAACCGCTGGGCCCACGACCACTGCGGCGAGCACATGCAAGGGGAGCGGCCCCGAATCCTGCCCATGGCTCTCATCGCCAGCGGCGACCAGGAGGGCGCCGCCGCCGAGGTCCGGTGGGCCGCCGAGCACGGTTTCCGCGGCCTGTGCCTGGGCAACTCGCCCGTCTACGGGCCACCGGGGGAGGGGACGCTGCAGTACAACGACCCCTCGTTCGACCCCCTCTGGTCCCTCATCGAGGAGGCCGGGCTGGTGGTGACGTTCCACGTCTCCACGGGCCGGGACCCGCGGGCGGTGGGCGGCAACGGCGGGGCGATCATCAATTACGTGTGCCACTCGATGGAGACCACCATCGAGCCGATGGTGCAGATGATCACCTCGGGGGTGTTCGAGCGCCACCCGGGGCTGCGGGCGGGCATGGTGGAGAGCGGGATCGGGTTCCTGCCG
>JBIOZN010000451.1:0-3094 GCA_044871175.1 Acidimicrobiales bacterium
CGCCGTGCTGTCCGGCATCCCCTCCGCCGGGGGCGGCGGGCCGGCGGTGTTCGTCGAACCCGACCGGCGCGCCGCCATCGCCCTCGCCCTGGACCGAGCCCGCCCCGGCGACGTCGTCGTGCTCGCCGGCAAGGGGCACGAGACGACGCAGACCGTCGGCGACCAGGAGTTCCCCTTCGACGACCGCGTCGTCGCCTGCGAGCTGCTGGGGGAGCGGTTCGCGTGATCGGCCTGCTGCTGGCGGGGGCCGTGTCGATGGTCGTGTCCCTGGTGGGCACCCGGCTGCTGATCACCTGGCTGACGACCCGCTCGGTCGCCCAACCGATCCTGCCCGCCGAACAGCGCGGCCCCCGCCACGAGCACAAGGCGGGCACGCCGACGATGGGCGGCCTCGCCATCGTCGTGGCCGCCTTCGTGGGCTACCTCGTCGCCCACATCCGCCGGGGCGTGGTGTTCACCAACTCCGGGGTGGTGGTGATGGGCACGACGCTCGCCGCCGCCTTCGTCGGCTTCGTCGACGACTGGATCAAGGTGGCCAACGCCCGCAACTCGGGGCTGTCCAAGCGGGCCAAGGTCTATGGCCTGATCCTCGTCGGCATCGGCTTCGCCGTCGCCATGCTCACCCTCACCGACGTCGAGACCCGGCTGTCGCTCACGCGCTTCAACCTGCCGGGATGGGACATCGGCGCGGTCGGCTGGGCGGCGTTGGCAGTGGCCCTCATCCTCGGCTTCTCCAACGCCGTGAACCTCACCGACGGCCTCGACGGCCTGGCCGCGGGTTCGTCGGTGTTCTCGTTCTTCGCCTTCACCGTCATCGGCTTCTACGTGTTCCGCAACGACACGGTGTACGCCATCAACCACGGGCTCGACCTGTCGGTGCTGGCCATCGCCATGGCCGGGGGCTGCGCCGGCTTCCTGTGGTGGAACGCCGCCCCGGCGCGCATCTTCATGGGCGACGTGGGTTCGCTCGGCATCGGCACCGCCTTCGCCGCCTTGGCCATGGCCCTCAACACCCAGCTGCTGACGTTCATCATCGGCGGGCTGTACGTGGTCGAGGTCGCCAGCGTGCTCATCCAGATGGTCAGCTTCCGGTTCTTCGGCAAGCGGCGCGTCTTCCTGATGTCGCCCATCCACCACCACTACGAGCTGAAGGGCTGGCCGGAGACGACCGTGATCATCCGGTTCTGGATCCTGTCGGGCATCAGCACCGCCGTCGCCCTGGGCATCTTCTACTCCGACGCCGTGCGCATCCCGGGGATCAACGACTGATGGGGCGGACACTGGTGTACGGCCTGGCGCTGGCGGGCGAGGCCACCGTGCGCGCCCTGCTGGCCCGGGGCGAGCGGGTCGTGGTGGCCGACGACCGGCCCGCACCGAGCGCGCTCGAAACCGCCGCCGCCCTGGGCGTCGACCTGTACGAGGCGCCCTCTCCCGCCCGGCTCGCTCGCCTGGTCGAGCGCTGCGACCTCGTGGTGCCGAGCCCGGGCGTGCCCGAACGCCACCGGTTGTTCATCGCCGCCCGGCGGGCGGGTGTGCCCGTGCGCACGGAGATCGACCTCGCCTGGAGCTGGGAGCAGGAGCGGCCCGGCGGGCCCCGACCGATGGTGGCGGTCACCGGCACCGACGGCAAGACCACCACGACGCTCCTCGCCACCGCCATGCTGGAGGCCGCGGGCCTGCGGGCGGTGGCGGCGGGCAACACCGATGTCCCCCTGGTCACCGCGGTCGATCTCGACGTCGACGCCTTCGTCGTCGAGTGCACGTCGTTCCGCCTGGCGTTCCTCAGTGGGTTCCGGGCCGAGGCAGCGGTGTGGCTGAACTTCGCCCCCGACCACCTCGACTGGCACGACGACCTGGCCAGCTACGAGGCGGCCAAGGCGCGGGTGTGGGAGCGCCAGCGCCCCGACGACGTCGCCATCGGCAACGCCGAGGACGAGGTCGTCGCCCGCCGGCTGGCCGCCGCACGCGCCCGACGGGTCACCTTCGGCGAGCACCGGGGCGACTACCGCGTCGAGGGCGACGTCCTGACGGGCCCCGGCGGCACCATCGTCGAGGCCGGGGCGTTGCGGCGCTCGCTGCCCCACGACCGCACGAACGCGCTGGCGGCGGCGGCGGCGGTGCTCGAGACCGGTCTCGCCGGCCGCGACGCCGTGGCCGACGCGCTGCGCCGCTTCGAGGGTCCGCCCCATCGCATCTCGCTGGTGGGAGAGTCGGGCGGTGTGCGGTGGTACGACGACTCCAAGGCCACCACGCCCCATGCCGCCCTGGCGGCGATGCGTTCGTTTCCCGGCGGCGGCATCGTGCTCATCGCCGGCGGGCGGAACAAGGGGCTCGACCTGGCGCCCCTGGCGACGGCGGGCGACCACCTCGCGGCCGTCGTCGCCATCGGTGAGGCCGCCGGCGAGGTGGAGGCGGCGTTTGCCGGCACCGGGGTGGCGGTGGTGGCGGCGGGATCCATGGACGACGCCGTGCGACTGGCGGCCGGCCGGGCGCGTCCCGGTGACGTGGTGCTGCTCAGCCCCGGCTGTGCCAGCTTCGACGCCTACACCGGGTACGCGGCGCGCGGCGACGACTTCGCCCGGGCCGTTCGCGAGGAGGTTCTGACGTGAGCGGGCGCACCACGGTGCGGGGCCCGGTGGTGGACCGCGAAGGGCGGGGGGCGGCCCGCGGGCGTCACCCTTCGACGACGCCGGCCCGACGCTCGCCGGGGGCGGGCGCGGCCGGTCGCTCGCCCCGGGACGCCCCCGCCCACTTCTGGGTGATCGTGCTCTCGGTCGCCGTGCTCGTGCTGCTCGGGCTGGTGATGGTGCTGTCGTCGACCTCGGTGATGGCCATCGACGAGGGCGACCCCACCTGGTACTACCTCCAGCGCCAGGCGGTGGGCGCCGTCCTGGGCACCATCGGCTTCGTTGTCGCCGTGCGGGTCGACTACCACCGCTGGCGGCGGTGGGCGGCGCCCGCGCTGCTGGCCAGCCTCGGCCTGGTCATGCTCACGCTGGTGGCGGGCGCTCACCGCAATGGCGCCCGGGCGTGGCTGGCGCTCGGCCCGCTCAGCCTGCAACTGGCCGAGCTGGTGAAGCTGGCCCTGCTGGTG
>JBIOZN010000452.1:0-5859 GCA_044871175.1 Acidimicrobiales bacterium
GACCATCCGAGTGTTTCGTGAGGGGGCCACCGGCAGGAAACACTCGGATGCAGGAAACACTCGGATGGTGCGCACCGGGCGGCGGCGGCGGGCGGGGTACGTTGCCGCGATGGCCACGCTGGACTGGTACGGCTGCGCGACGTTCCGGCTGCAGGCCGCCGGCATCACCGTGTTCCTCGATGCCTACATCGACCGGGTGCCCGGTGCGCCGGGGACCGGGCTGACCGCCGACGACGTCGACGAGTGCGACTGGATCGTCGTCGGCCACAGCCACTTCGACCACCTGTACGGCGCCGAGCGGATCGTCGCCAACACGGGCGCCACGATGATCGGCAGCTACGAGTCGGTGCGCCTGATGGAGGCGGCCGGCGTGCCGTCGGAGCGGCTGATCGCCGTCGCCGGCGGCGAGCGGGTCCGGCTCTCGGACGACGTCACCGTGGCGGTGCTGCCGAGCCAGCACAGCTGCGTGTGGTCGCACGCCAAGATGAGCCAGAGCGGCGAGGTCTGCCTCGGCGACCTGGGCGTCACGTGGCAGGAGCAGCGGGCGCGGATGCGCGAGCTGCAGTCGTTCATGGCGACGTCGCTGGCTCCCGGCGCGTTCGAGCACCTGCGCGCCGCGGCGCCGGGCCAGAGCAACCGCGGCGACGGCGGCGCACTGCTCTACCTGTTCGAGACGCCGGAGGGCTCGCTGCTGTACCAGGACACGTCCGGGCACTGGTCGGGCATCCTGGACGGGGTGCGGCCGGACGTGGCCATCCTGGCCGCCGCCGGGCGGGGCAACGTCGACGGCGAGCCCATCCAGGGCTCGCTGGCCGAGTTCGTGGCCCGCCAGGCCTGGCTGCTCCGGCCCCGGCGCGTCATCCTCGCCCACCACGACGACTGGCTGCCCGGCTTCTCGGTCGCCACCGACGTGGCCCCCATCCGCCACCAGCTGGCCCGGTGGGTGCCCGCCGCCGAGCTGGTCGAGCTCGGCTACCTCGACGCCACCCCGGTCTTCCCCCGCGCCTGACCGACCGTTGGGTCACTTTTCGCGCACATGCGACGCGAAAGTGACCCATCGCTCCGAAAGCGGTCGCGGCGGGGCGACCACGAGGGCACGGCGGGGGGTCACGAGGGCACGGCGGGGGCCAGGTGCTCGGCCACGACCCGTGCCCGGGCCACGACCAGCCCGAGGCCCAGCCGCTTGGCCTCCTCGGTGGCGGCCGCCAGCACCTCGCGAGCCGGGCCCGCCTCACCCCGGCGACCGAGAACGTCGGCCAGGGCGACGGCGGCCAGCAGACGATAGGGCGGGCTCTCGGCCGCGGTGGCCTGCTCGAGCGCGTCCTCCAGGTGCGCCTGGGCCGTCGCCAGGTCGCCCCGCGCCGCCGCCAGCTGGCCCAGCAGCCGGTCCACCGGCCCGAGCACGGCGAACGCCTGCCCGAGGGCGACGTGGCGACCGCGAAGGGGCGCCAGCCGGGCCTCCAGGTCGGCGGCCAACTCGACGTCGCCGGCGAGACCGGCGGCCTCGGCGGCCAGGAGCAGCGTGCCCACCCACATCGAATCCCGGGGCGTGCGGTCGAGGCCTCCGCCGGTCAGGGGGGCCAGCACCTGGCGGGCCCCTTCCCGGTCGCCGGCCTCGGCCTTCAGCAGCGCCAGCCCGCAGCGCCAGGCGGGAACGTCGGGCTCCTGGGCCACATAGCCCTCCGTGGCGTCGAGCAGCTCACCGGCGCCGCCCCCCAGCCACTGCACCATGAACACCTGCGCCGACAGCACCCGCAGCGCGTCCACCTGGCCGAGCTGCTGGCCACGGACGGCGGCAGCCTCGGCCGCCTGGAGGGCCCCGGCGAGATCGCCCCGGTGGGCCCGCACGGCGCTGTCGAACACCGACATCCACCACAGGTCCACGGGGCGGCGGGACCGCTCGGTCTGCTCGACGTAGGCGCGCACGGCGGCGTCGACCTCGGCCGGACGACCGAGCTCCATGAGGTCGACCACGGCGTTCCAGAGGGCCTCGTTGACGCCCTCGCCGCCGGCCTGGCGCGCCTGGCGCAGCTGGTCCGCGGCGCGCGCCAGGCGCTCGGCGGGTGACCCGTCCACCAGCAGCACGAGGTGGTGCGCGTGGTAGGCCATGGTGAGGGCCTGGGCGTCGCGCCCCTTCTCGGCCAGCACCAGGGCCCGTTCGGTCAAGGGCCGGGCGGCGTCGGCCCCCCGGAGGTGGAAGGTGGCCGCCGCCAGGCGCGCCGCCACCTTGGCCATCAGCGCCGGGTCGGCGGGCCCCACCACCGACGCGGCCTCCTCCAGGAGGGGGATGTACACCTCCTCCAGGTCGCGGTCGATGCCCCACTCGCCGCCGTAGGCCAACGCGGCCTCGGCGAAGTGCCGCCCCATGCCCGCCCGGCGGGCGAGGGCGAGCGCCTCCGACAGCGCCCGCCGGGCGCCCGCGGGATCGCCCGCACGGGTGCGGGCCCGGCCGAGGGCCAGCAGCACGTCCAGGCGGGAAGCGGCGGGCTCGTCGGGGCCCATGGCGTCGAGGGCGTGCGCGTAGAGCTCGGCGGCCTCCTCGAAGGCGAGCACGGCCATGGCGGGGGCGGCGGCGCGCAGGGCGTAGGTGCGGGCCTCGGCGCGGTAGTCGGGCCCGGCCAGGGCGAAGTGGTGGGCGAGGGCGGCCAGCGAGTCGGGGCGCCCGGCCGCCTCCAGCGCGCGAGCCACGCGCGCGTGGAGGCGCGCCCGGCGGCTGGCACTGAGGGCGCCGTAGCACGTCTCGCGCAGCAGCGCGTGCACGAAGCTGAAGCAATCGGTGCCCTCCCGGCTCTCGACCACGAGGCGGGCGTCGAGGGCTTCGTCGAGGGCGTCCAGCAACTGCTCCTCGCCGCTGTCGAGCACCGCCTGCAGGAGGTCGAAGTCGAACTCCCGCCCGATCACCGACGCGCTGGTGAGGGCGCGACGCGCCGCCTCGGACAAGCGGTCGAGGCGGCGGCGCAGCAGGGCTTGGACCTCGTGGGGCAGCGGGGCGGTGGCGCCGGGCCCGCCGGTGTCGACCTCGGCCAGATGGCGGGCCAGCTGGCGCAGGAAGAACGGGTTGCCCTCGGCCAGCCGGCAGGCCTCCCGCAGGGCGGCGGCCGACGGGCCCCCGCGGTCGCCCGGCCACGTGCGCCGCACCATGGCCACGGCGTCGTTCACGTCCAGCCCGCGCAGGGGCAGGCGCTCGAGCCGTCCCTGGCGTTCCAGGTCGACGAGCAGGGCGCTCAGCGGCTCGTCGCCGGCGAGGTCGGTGTCCCGGCACGTCATCACCAGGGCGAGGGGAACGTCGAGCACGCGGCGGCCGAGGTGGCGCAGGAGCGAGAGGCTCGGGCCGTCGGCCCACTGCACGTCGTCGAGAACGAGGGCGAGCGGGGCGGCGCCGGCCAGGGCCCGCAGGAGATCGGCGATCGTCTCGAACAGCCAGTAGCGCTCGTCGGCCGAGATCGGAGGACCGCCGCCCGACGCGGCCAGGGGTTGGAGCTCGGGCACGAGACGCACGAGCTCGGGCGGCACTCGCGCCAGGTGGGGCGCCAACGCGCGCACGTCGAGATGGCGCACGTGGTCCCTCAGGGCCTCGACCAGGGGCTGATAGGGGGTGAGGGCCTCCTCGTCGCATCGGCCGAACAACACCCGGCCCCCGTGGTCGTGGGCGTAGCGAGCGGCCTCGGCTGCCAGCCGCGTCTTGCCGATGCCGGCGGGACCGCTGACGACGACCACCTGGGCCCGGCCGCGGCGGGCCTGCGCCCAGATCTCCTGCCATCGCGCGAGGGCGGGGCCGCGCCCGAGCAGGGGGCCGCGCTCGGCCGCGACCGCCAGCGCGTCGGGCAGGAGCTCGGTCGGCGGCGGTACGGCCGGCGGGGGGGCGGCGGGCACCGGCACAGGCGCCGGCGCGGGCGCGGCGGGCGCGGCGGGCGCGGGCTCGCCCGACGGTGCCTCGACCGAGGGCGCCCCGGCCATGTCGAGCCCCGGGTCGTGGCGCAGGATGGCGCCCTCGAGCTCGGCCAGCGAGCGGTCGGGCTCGATGCCCAGCTCCTCGACGAGGCGGTGGCGCGCTTGGGCGTAGACGCGCAACGCGTCCGTCTGGCGGCCGGCCCGGTACAGGGCCAGCATCAGGGACCCCACGAACCGCTCCCGGAAGGGGTGCTCGGCGACGAGCGCCTCCAGCTCGGCCGTGAGCTCGGCCTGAGGGCCCAGGCGCAGTTCGGCCTCGATGCAGTGCTCGAGCGTGGCCACCCGCAGTTCCTGCCAGCGGGTGGCCGCGGCCCGCGCCTCTTCGAGGTCGTCGACCACGTCGGCCAGGGCCGGGCCCCGCCACAGGGCCAGGGCGGCGCGCCACTGCCGAGACGCACCGGCGACGTCGCCCCGCGCCAGGCACGCCTGGCCCTCGACCACCCCCGCCTCGAACCGGGCGGCGTCGACCTGGCCCGGGTCCACCCGCAGCACCCAGCCGGCGGCCGACCGGCCGAGGAGGGAGGGCCCGACGGCACCGCCTGCGAGGGCGCGGCGCAGCTGGCTGAGCAGGACCCGCACGGCGCCGGCGGCCGTTCGCGGCGCGCCGTCGGGCCACAGCCGATCGACGATCGTGGCGCCGCTGACCGGAGCGTTGGCGTGCAGCACGAGCAAGGCCAGGAGCTGGCGCTGCTGGCGTCCGCCGAGCGCGATCACCCCCTCGTCCCCCTCCACCTCGAGGGGGCCGAGCAGCCGGTATTCGAGCGTCACTTCAGCCGCGATCCGGCGGCAATGGCCACCGTTCCGCCCCGGCCCCGTCCGCTACCGTGACCGCCCGGTCCAGACCCCCGATTGAGCCACGCCCGAGTGCAACATGAGGAGCGAAGTGTGACGCTGTTCCGAGACGCCAAACTCCCCGACTTCAACGCCCTGCTGACACGCGAGGCCATGGCGGCGTTACACAGCAAGTACGAGGCGGCGTTGGCGGCCCACCGCGACGACGGGCTGTTCGCCCTGGCCGACGCCATGGGCCTGCTCGATGGCCTCGAGAACAAGGCCGGTGCCCGAGACGTGCTGGACGGCCTTCCCGACGAGGTCGTAGCCGACTTCGTGAGGACACTGACGGGAGCGCTCGGGTCCGACCTCGGGATGTACATCGTGTACGTAGACGAAGGGGCCGACAGCACGTTCTCCACCAAGGTCGCGGACTACCCCAAGATCCCCGTCGTCCTGGTGATCAGCGGACCTCATCCCCCCGAAGGCTAGACCGCCCGTGCCGCCCGACCTCGACGAGCGCGACGCCCGGTATATCGCCAAGCCCGGCCATCTCGACACGGTCAAGGAAAAGGCGGAGGCCTTCGTCGCCCCCAACCATCCCCGGGTGCACGTCAACCGCTTGAACCCCGCCACTGCCAGCCCCGCCGTCATCCGCTGCACCGACGCCCCGCCCGTTGCGGCCGATCAGCTGGGCGCCGCCGCCCATCGCCTGCTCTTGGCTCTGCGGGACGTGCTCGGCTTCGATGACGACGACGTGGTGGAGTTCGCCCCCGACCCCGCCGTCCAGGCCACGTCCACGGGATCCCATGTCGTCCATCTGCAGCAGCAGTTCCACGGCATTCCGGTGTTCCAGATGCGGCGCACCGTCGTGTTCGACCGCCAGCTCCGGCCCACCCAGATCAAGGGCGACAACGTGGTCGTTCCCGCCGGCCTGGTCATCATGCCCTCCGTCGACACCCAGGCGCCGTCCGTTCTCGCTGGCCGCCACGTGCCCGGCGGCCGTCGCCACCGCCGCCACGGCGTCGACGGAGGGCATGATGACCAGGCCGGCGGGACCGACCACGTTGTCGCCCTTGATCTGGGTGGGCCGGAGCTGGCGGTCGAACACGACGGTGCGCCGCATCTGGAACACCG
>JBIOZN010000453.1:0-2814 GCA_044871175.1 Acidimicrobiales bacterium
TCCTGGGCCTATCTGGAGGTGGGCGCCGAAGAGCCCGCCGCCCAGGACCTGATCCGCGCCGGCATCGCCGACGACCGCCTGGAGGTCAAGCTCCTGGCCCGCCAGGTGGCCACCCAGCTGATCGCCATGGGCGAAGCCGACGAGCGGATGCGCACCTCCATCTTCACCACCGCCCGCACGGCGGTGGCGCCGTGGCTGGAACCCGGCATCGGGTTTTCGGCCACCTTGGACCCGCGTCATCACTACGACTCCGCGGGCGCCGATACCTGGCCGCGGGTGCCCCGCTGGGTTGACCTGGACTGGTTGATGGGCGGCGGCCCTGAGCAGGCCAACACGCTGTACCTGTCGGCCCCTGACGGCGAGTTCGCCCGGCTCGCCCCCGTGCTCGGGGGCCTGCTCGGCGCACTGAAAGACGACCTGCACGCCTGGGACGTGGCCGGCCGCAAACTGGCCAAGCCGCTGCTCATCGTCATCGACGAGGCCGGCCAACTGAAGCTCGACTGGCTGCCCACCGAGGTGGCAACCGTGGCCGGGCTGGGGGCGGTGTTCCTCACCTGCTGGCAGTCCCGGGCCCAGATCTCGGCCGCCTACGGCCCCCTGGCCGACGCCGTGCTCGGCTCGCATCGCACCAAGCTGATCTTCTCGGGCACCGACGACCCCTCCACGTTGGAGCTGGTGTCCCGGCTCGCGGGGGGCGAGCATGTGACCCGCAAGGGGTGGTCCGCGGACGTCACCGGCGGGCGGCGCACCGTGTCGGCGTCGCAGACCCGCGAGGACCTGGCCCCCGCGCACGTGGTGCGCCAGATGCGTCCCGGTGACGCCGTGCTGCTCCACGGCACCCTGCCCCCCGCCCACGTGCGCGCCGTCCGCTGGCACGCCGAACCCTTCCTGGCCTCCCTGGTGCCCACCGACCCGCGGGGCTGGCCGCTGCCCCCCGACGTCACCGGCACGTGCCCACTGTCCTCCCAGCCCGCCGGTCCCTTGGCCGAGCTCACCTCCCCGGTCGAGGACGCCACCCTCCTCGACGCGCTCGGCCACCTGCCCCGCCGCCGCCGCAGCGCCGCCCCCACCGCCGGGCACGGCCCCGACGGCGCCGCTCGGGGGCGGGCACCGTCAACTTCGCCGCCGCCTGACCCGCCCGGGCCGCCGCGGCCCAACCGCTACCCGACCGACTGCGCCTCGTGCGGCGAGCGGGTGGAGCGCGCCGGTGGCGTCATGCGCCGAGTGGGCGACGAGTGGCGGGTCATCTGTCGCGCCTGCACCGGCCTCCAGGCGGACGGGGCGGCGGCGAACGGCACCGGTGCGGGCGACACTGCTTGATGGTCAGCGCGTCCACCGTCGTGTGTCGGCCTGCGCGCCATCCTGCGAATTGGGCTGCGCGCCGGGCTGCGCGCTCATCCCCTTGCCGGGCGCCGCTGCGGGTGAGGCTGCGCGCCCGCCTGCGCGTCGGGTTGCGCGCCGTGGTGGTCACGGTGGCGGCCCATGGAGAACAGCCGCTCATACACGTTCGGGTCGGCCCCGGAGGTGGCCCGTCACCTGAACCGGTGGGCGGCCGAGACGCTCACCGGCCCAGCCGAGTGGGCTGGGGTGCTGGGGGACTGCGCTCAGTGGATCGACTACTCGCCCCGCAACAGCGTGCTGCTCGCCTCCTACGGGGCACGCGGGCCGGTCGCCGGCGTCGACACCTGGCGGCTGGTGGAGGCCACCGACGGCCGGCCATGCACCCCCCGCGCCGGTGAGCGGGGCTACCCGGTGCGGGTCCCCATCACCGCGCCGGGCAGCGAACCTGACCCCTACCTGGGGGGGACACGCCCGGTGCGGGCCGCGGCCGCCGGGTTCGAGTGGTATCCGGTGTTCTCCTCCGCCCAACTGGCCCGGCCGCCGGCCCCGGACGCGCTGCGCGGGATCGTCTTTCCCGCCCGGGTGTCCGACGACGACGGCAGCGAACTGGCCGCCGCCGTGCGCACGGCTGCCCGAACCCTGGGCCACCCGGTCCTCGAGGCCGGGGCCAAGACACGCAAGGGTATTCGTGTCCCCGCCGACGCCACCCCCGACCAGCAGTCAAGCCGGGTCCTGGCCGTGCTGGCCGGCCGGGGTGCCGGGGTGGGCCGCCGGCCCCTCACCGCCGCCGAGGCCGCCCAGGTGGCCTGGCTCGTGTGCAACCGGGTGCACCGCGCCCGTGGCCCGATGCCGGCCGAGTTCGACCCCTCGCTCACCGAACCCCGCGACCGCTGGGCCCGCCTGGTCGAAACGGTGGCGGCCGCCCGCAACCTGATCGGCCGGGTGGGCACCGCCCTGGGGGTCGACCTGCTCGCCTCTTCCCTGCCCCGGCGCACACCGGGCGACGACCGGGTCGTCCCCGCCAACGCCAAGGCCCATCTGCCCGAGGCCTCGGTGCGGGCGCTGCCCGCCGACCGCTGGCTGCACGTCGGCCCCTACACCGCCGCCGAGTGGACCGCCCGCGGCCTGCCCGGGGGCAACGGGCGCGCCGCCTACCTGCGCGTCTCGCCGGCCACCTACCTGGTCGCCGTCGAACAGGGACACGGGGCCGCCCACTGGCAACTCGAAAGCCTCCGGGCCCGCACCGTCCGGCTGGCCGGTGACGCCCCCGACCTGGCCGCCGCCCAACATGCCGCCGTCGCCTCCGCCGTCGCCGCCGGCATCCTGCCCCACCCGCCTCCCGCACCCGTCCGCACGGCCGGCCCCGGGCGGGCCGGGATGGGGCCGGTGGTGGAGTGGACCGAGCAGCACCGGGAACGCTCCCACCGGCCCTTCGACCGGGCCGTCACCTCCGCCGGGGACACGCTGCTGGTG
>JBIOZN010000454.1:0-3056 GCA_044871175.1 Acidimicrobiales bacterium
ACAGGGACGTCCGTGGTCCGCAGCGCGCACCTTGGTTCCCCCAGGGGGGCGACGCTACGGTCCGCACGATGGGGGACACCAACGCGACCACCGAACGCCGCATCGCCATCGCCAAGGACGTGTTCGCCGCATGGTCCAGCGGCGATGCCGACGCGCCAGAACAGTTCTTCACGCCTGACGCCACCCTGTTCGACGTGGCCAGCGGTCAGTTCGACGGCTGGCCGGCCATCCGGGCCTTCTTCGCCAAGGGCCTCGCGAAGTGGGACGACCTGGTTCTGGCGCCCGACGAGTTCTGGGCCAACGACAGCGGCCTGGCCCTGCACTACCTCATGAGCGCCACCATCAAGGACGCCAGCACCTACGGCGCCGAGCACGTTGGCAAGGTGTGGAAGGTCGACGTCATGTCGTTCCTGCGCTTCGACGGCGACCGGCTGTGCTACGAGGCCGACTTCCACGACCGCGGCTCGCGCGCCCAGTCGCTCGGCATCGAGGCCTGAGGCCCGGCGCCCGTGACGCCTGAAGCGTTCAAGGTCGACGTGCCCGACGGCGTGCTGGCCGACCTACGGGAACGGCTGACCCGCACCCGGTGGGCCGCCGACTACGGCAACGACTCCTGGCGCTACGGCGTGAACGGCGACTGGCTCCGGTCGGTCGTGGGCTACTGGCTCGACCAGTACGACTGGCGGGCCCAGGAAGCGGCCATCAACGCCTTCCCGCAGTTCCGGGTGCGGCTCGACGGCATCCCCATCCACTTCATCCACGTGAAGGGCAACGGGCCGGCACCGCTGCCGCTCATCCTCACCCACGGATGGCCGTGGACCTTCTGGGACTTCCACGCCGTCATCGGCCCACTGAGCGATCCGGCGGCCTACGGCGGCGATCCGGCCGACGCCTTCGACGTCGTGGTGCCGTCACTGCCCGGCTTCGGGTTCTCGACGCCCCTCGACGTGCCGGGCGTGAACGCATCGCGCACCGCCGACCTGTGGGTGCAGCTCATGACCGACGTGCTCGACTACGACCGCTTCGCCGCCCAGGGCGGCGACTGGGGCGCCATCGTCACGGCCCTCATGGGCCATCGCCACGCCAAGCGCCTGATCGCCATCCACCTCAGCTTCCCCGCCCTGCTCGGCAGCGGCAGCCGCACCGTGAAGGCCGACGACTACGGCCCCGGCGAGGAGGCCTGGTTCGACCGGATGCAGCAGCGCATGAAGTCGGCGGCGAGCCACCTTGCGGTCCACACCAACGACCCGCAGACCCTGGCCTACGCCCTCAACGACTCCCCCGTCGGCCTGGCGGCCTGGCTGCTGGAGCGGCGCCGGGCCTGGAGCGACAGCGGCGGCGATCCCGACAAGCCCTTCGACCGGGACTTCCTGCTGACGACGGTGATGATCTACTGGGTCTCCCAGAGCATCGGCACGTCCATGCGCTACTACCTCGAGCACTTCACCCGGCCGTGGCAGCCCGACCACGACCGCCAGCCGGCCATCGAGGCGCCCACGGGCATCGCGGTGTTCCCCCAGGAGCTGGTGCTCCTGCCGAAGGCGGTGGCCGAGCGCAACGCCAACCTGGTCCGCTGGACGGTCATGGACGCCGGAGGCCACTTCGCCCCGAGCGAGCAGCCCGAGGCCCTCGTCGACGACGTACGGGCGATGTTCCGAGGGTTCCGGTAGGCCGGCCGTGACCTCCGACAAGGTGCTCGACCGGCTCCGGCTCGACGGCAAGGTGGCCGTCGTGACGGGCTCGGGCCGCGGCATCGGCCGGGGCATCGCGCTCGGGCTCGCCGACGCCGGCGCCGACGTGGTGGTCACGGCCCGCCGGGCCGACGAGGTGGAGGCCGTCGCGGCCGAGGTCCGGGAGCGGGGCCGGCGCGCCGTGGCCATGCCGGGCGACATCCGCGACTTCTCCGAGCAGCTGGCCGCCGCGGCTGTCGAGCAGCTGGGCCGCCTCGACGTGTGGGTCAGCAACGCCGGAGGCTCCGAGGAGAAGCGCACCCAGCCGCTGGTCGAGACGTCGGACGACACGTGGCGGGCTCAGCTGGAGCTCAACCTCACCACGGTGTTCCAGGGCGCCACCGCCGCGGCGCGGCGCATGACGGAGGGCGGGGCGATCATCAACATCTCCTCCGGCGCCGGCATGCGGGGCGCACCCAACACCGGGCCCTACGGCGCGGCCAAGGCCGGGGTGATCAACCTCACGATGACCATGGCCGAGGAGCTGGGACCGGCGGGCATCAGGGTGAACGCCATCGCGCCGGGCATGATCCCGACGGAGGCCTTCTTCCAGGTCCTGCGGATCAGCGAGGACGAGCTGCCCACCTTCGCCGCCAAGGTGCCGCTCGGCCGCCTCGGCACGCCCGACGACATCGCCGCCGCGGTGGTCTTCCTGGCGTCACCCGCGGCATCGTGGATCACCGGGCAGAACCTGCTGGTGAGTGGTGGTCGCGAGGGCGGCCGCTCTGCCGCCGGCAGACCCCGATCGTGAGACGAGGAGCAGCACGATGACCGGAGTCGGCCTCTGCCTCCCCCAGCTCGGTCCCCATGTGACCGGTCCGGTGGTGCAGGAGTTCTGCCGGCGGGCCGAGGCCCGCGGCTTCACCAGCCTCTGGGTGCAGGAGCACCTGTTCCACCCGCACGAGCCGTCGTCGGGCTACGCCGGGCGGGCCGGCAACCCGGTGCCGGCCCAGTACGTGTCGGCCCTCGCCGCCACCGAGCTGCTCACGGCCGCGGCGGCGTGGACGACCTCACCGACCATCGGCACCAGCATCCTCGTGGCCGGCTACCACCGCCCCGTGGAGCTGGCCCAGCGCCTGGCCACCATCGACGTGCTCTCCGGCGGCCGGCTGGTGGTGGGCCTCAGCCTCGGGTGGTCGGCCGACGAGCACGACCAGATGGATGTGCCGATGGATGGACGCGGCGCCCGTCTGCAGGAGCTGGTCGAGGCCGTGCTGGCCTGCTGGGGCCCCGATCCCGTCGAGCACCACGGGGCCCTCTTCGACATCCCACGATCGGACGCCCAGCCCAAGCCGGTGCAGCAGCCGAGACCGCCGCTCATCTCGG
>JBIOZN010000455.1:0-22009 GCA_044871175.1 Acidimicrobiales bacterium
GGCCAACCAGCATCACCGGAGTGCCGTCGCGCTCGTGGGCGGCGCGGGCGCCGGCGACGATCTCGGCAGGCGCATGATCGCCACCCATGGCGTCCACCGCCACGGGCAGCCGCTCACCCACGGGTCAGGCCCGAGGTGCGCTTGACCGACGTCGGCTCAACCGACGTCGATGGCCTGGCGGCCGTTGTACCAGCCGCACGAGGCGCACACGACGTGGGGCAGCTTGGCGCTGCCGCAGCGGGGGCACACGCTGCGCGCCGGTGCCCGGAGCGTCCAGGCCGAGGCGCGCCGGCTGCGCGTCTTGGCCTTGGAGGTCTTCTTCTTGGGGACGGCCATGGCGGAGCGTTCTCCTGCGGTGCGATCTCGTCACGATCTCGTCGTGCGAGCCGGGCAACACTAGCCGCGGCGCCGGCGGCCACCAACGCGTCGGGGGCTTCAGGAGCGGTCTTCGAGCTGGTCGCGCAGCGCCTCCAGCGCCTCCCACCGGGGGTCGACGCGAGCGGCATGGCGGATGCACGGGCCCTCGTTGAGGTCGGCGCCGCACTCGGGGCACAGCCCAGCGCAGGCGTCCCGGCACACCGGCGCCAACGGCAGGTCGAGCGTGAGAGCCAGCCGCACAGGCGGGGCCAGGTCGAGCTGCTCCCCCTCGATGGGGAACGCCTCGCCGTCGGCGTCGGCGCCGGCCCGGAAGAGCTCGCGCAGGTCGGCCTCGACCCGCCCGTGCACGGTGGCCAGGCAGCGGCGGCACTCGGCCTCCCACGGCGCCGCGACCCGGCCGGTCGCCACGATGCCGTCGGCCACGCTCTCGAGCTCGACGGCCACGGCGACCTCGGCGCCCTCCGGGACACGCACGTCGACGACCCGGATGCCGTCGGTGGCCACGGCCTCGACGGGCACCACGAGATCGACGCGTCGGCGTCGGGCCGGCTGGCGGAGGAGCTCGGCGACGTTCACGACGAGGTCGCGCGGCACGCCGACGCCCTACTCGCGGTCCTGGTCGAAGAAGCCGCGGTCGTCGGGCTCGGGGGCGGCCTGGGGCCGGGCCTTGGCTCGGGCGTTCAGCTTCTCCCGGCCGACGGCGACGGTCTTGGCCACCCGGGCGAGGATGATCTCGAAGCTGGCCAGGCGCTGGTCGATGAAGTCCTCGGTCTCCAGCCGCATGCGCCGGCTCTCCGACTCGGCCGCCTCGGCCACCTGCCGGGCCCGCAGCTCGGCCGCCCGCACGACCTCGGTGCGCTGCACCATGCGCTCGGCCTGGGCGCGGGCGGCGTCGAGGATGTCCTCGGCCTCCCGCCGCGTCTTCATCAGGAACTCCTGGCGCTCCTTCAACATCCACCGGGCCTGGCGAAGCTCGTCGGGCAGCCGGTTGAGCGCCTCCTCCAGCATCTCGATGATCTCGTCACGGTTGATGACCGGCGACGACGAAAGGGGGATGGTGCGGGCGGTGGCGATGATGTCGATGGCGCGGCGCAGCAGCGTCTCGCTGTCGTAGATGCGCTCGCCGGAATCGTCGGTAGGAGTGCTCATGACGGGTACAGGTCCTTCAGGCGCTTGGCCACGGGCGCCGGCACCATGGCGCTGACGTCACCGCCGAAGCGGGCGATGTCGCGGATGAACTTCGACGCCAGGAACGAGTGCTCGGAGGCCGACGGCAGGAACAACGTGTTGACGCCGCTGACGGCCCGGTTCATCTGGGCCATCTGCATCTCGCCCTCGAAGTCGGACACGGCCCGCAGGCCCTTCACGATGAAATCGGCGCCCACGTCGCGGGCCAGTTGGACGACCAGGCTGGAGAACACCACGACGTTGAGGTTGCGGATGTGGGCCAGCGACTCCTCGATCATCTCCATGCGCTGTTCCAGGCTGAACAGGGGATCGCCCTTCTGGGGGTTGCGCATGGCGGCCACCACCACGTGGTCGAACAGCCCCGCGGCCGTCTCGATGATTTCGACATGGCCTTTGTGCAGCGGGTCGAACGACCCCGGGTAAAGAACCTTGGTGGTCAACGAAGGTCTGGCTCCCCTCGGGCCCGTTGGCAGAACGTCACCACGGTACCGCCATACCGCCGCGAACGGGACACACCCCAGCCGGCGGGGGGCGTGATGGGGCGGTCGGACTCGATGGCGGCGAGGGCGGCGGGCAGATCGGCCAGCAGCGCGGCCCAGGCGTCGTCGGGGTAGGCATAGGGGGGGTCGACCAGGGCGAGGTCGAAGCGCTCGGGCGTGGTGGCCGCGAACCGCACGGCGTCGGCCCGCACGACGCGAGCCCGGTCGGCCAGGCCGGTGGCGGCCAGGTTGGCGCGAATGGCGCTCAGCGCCGCCGGGGCCGAGTCGACGAAGGTGACGTGGGCGGCGCCGCGGCTGAGGGCTTCGATCCCCAGGGCGCCCGAACCGGCGAACAGGTCGACGGCCCGGGCGCCCACCACCGCACCGAGGCTGTGCAGGGCGTTGAACGTGGCCTCCCGGACCCGATCGGCGGTGGGACGGGTGGCGGCGCCGGCCGGAGCCACGAGGGGCCGCCCCCGCGCTAGGCCGGCGACGACGCGCACCACCGCGATCGTAGGGCGGCGGACCGCGCACGGGCCCGGCGGTACGGTCGGCGCCGGTGGACCCGATCCAGATCGTGCGCATCGACCAGGGCCATGTCCGCAACGCCATCAACGGGCCGACGGCGACGCGCCTGCACGACGAGTTCGTCGCCTTCGACGCCGACCCCGACGCGCTGGTGGCCGTGCTCACGGGCGATACCGAGGCGTTCTGCGCCGGCGCCAACCTGCGCGACCTCCCGCCGCTCCGCCCGAGCGGGCCGCTCGGGCCGACGCGCCTGCAGCTGTCCAAGCCCGTGATCGCCGCCGTCGAGGGGTGGTGCGTGGCCGGCGGGCTGGAGCTGGCGGCGTGGTGCGACCTGCGCGTGGCCGGCGCCGGCGCCACCTTCGGCTGCCTCGAGCGCCGCTGGGGAGTGCCCCTCGTCGACGGCGGCACCTGTCGCCTGCCTCGCATCGTCGGCCTCGGCCGCGCGCTCGACCTGATCCTCACGGGCCGGCGTTTCGGCAGCGAGGAGGCCGAGCGCATCGGGTTCGTCAACCGCGTGGTGCCCGACGGCGACGCCCTCGATATCGCCGTCGCCCTGGCGCGTGAGATCGCCGCGTTCCCGTGGACCTGCGTGGTGCACGACCGGCTGAGCGCCTATGAGGGTCTCGGCCTCGGCCTCGACGCCGGCCTGGCCAACGAGGACCGCCACGGCCGCGCCGTCATCTTCGCCCCCGGCTTCGCCGCCGGCGTGGCCCGCTTCACCGACCGCCCCCGCTGACCCTGACCGCCCCGTCCTCGCGGCATCGCCTGTGTGACGCTTGTCGTGACCCCCTCACGAAAAGCGTCACACAAGCGGCGGGCGGGCTACGACTTGAACAGGAATTCGGCGTCGTCGGGGGTGAGCAGCGCGTCGAGCTCGTCGCGCAGGTCGGGGTGGGCGGCCAGGCCGGGGTCGGCGTCGACGATCTCGAACGCCGCCTTGCGCGCCTGGGCGACGAGCCCGCGGTCACGGCGGAGCGACGCCAGCTTCAGGTCGCTGCGGCCCTTCTGGGCCGTGTTCATGATGGTGCCCTCGCCCCGCAGCTCGAGGTCGACCTCGGCCAGCTCGAAGCCGTCGGTGGTGGCGACGACGGCCCCGACCCGGGCGGACTCGGCGTCGGTGCCCGTGACGAGCCAGCACGTGGACGCCGCCGCGCCGCGGCCCACCCGGCCGCGCAGCTGGTGGAGCTGGGCGATGCCGAAGCGGTCGGCGTCGAGCACCACCATCACGGTCGCGTTGGGCACGTCGACGCCGACCTCGATCACGGTCGTGGCCACCAGCACGTCGAGCTCGCCCTGGCGGAAGCGGTCCATGACCGCCTCCTTCTCGGCCGCCGGCAGCCGCCCGTGCAGCAGCCCCAGCCGCAGCCCGGCCAGCTCGCCCGCCGCCAGCCGGTCGTGGGTGTCCTGGGCCGAGGCCACCTCGACTTTCTCGCTCTCCTCGATGAGCGGCGTGACCACGTAGGCCTGGTGGCCGGCCGACACCTCGTCGCGCACGTGGGCCCACACCGCCGCCTCCTGCAGGGGGCCCGCCGCCCAGTGCGTGGTGATGGGCGTGCGCCCGGGCGGCAGCTCGTCGAGCACGCTCACGTCGAGGTCGCCGTACACCGTCATGGCCGCCGTGCGGGGGATCGGTGTGGCCGTCATCACCAGCACGTCGGGCACGGCCGCGCCGGCCGCCTTCTGGCGCAGCGCCGCCCGCTGCTCCACGCCGAAGCGGTGCTGCTCGTCGATCACCACGGCGCCCAGGCTGGCGAACGCCACCGCCTCCTGGATAAGCGCGTGGGTGCCGATGACGAGGTCGACGCGGCCGTCGGCCAGGCCGCCCAGCACCTCGCGTCGCTCGGCCCCTGTCACCCGGTTGGTCAACAGGCGCACGGCCAGCGGGCGCTCGCCGAACAGGTTGCCGTCGGGGTCGGGCACCACCAGGCCGTCGAGCAGGCGGCCGACGCCGGCGTGGTGCTGCTCGGCCAGCACCTCGGTGGGCGCCATGAGGGCGCCCTGGTGCCCGCCCTGCACGGCCGCCAGCAGGGCGCTCACGGCCACGACGGTCTTCCCCGACCCGACGTCGCCCTGCAGAAGGCGGTGCATGGGGTGGGGGCCGGCCAGGTCGGCCTCGATCGTGGCGATCGCCCGGCGCTGCGCGCCCGTGAGCGGGAAGGGCAGGCGGTCGTGGAACCGGCGCACCAGCTCGCCGCCCACCTCGTGGCGCAAGCCCAGGGCGTTCCGCTCGAGGGCGCGCTTGCGCAGCACCAGCACCAGTTGCACCCGCACCAACTCGTCGAAGGCGAGCCGCCGGCGCGCCCCCTCCTTGTCGGCCATCGACTCGGGGAAGTGGATGTGGGTGAAGGCGTCGTGGCGGCCCACCAGCCCCAGCCGCCGGCGCACGGCTGCCGGCACGGGATCGGCGATGCCCCGGGCGGCACTGCGGCGCAACGCCTGCTCCACCAGGGCGGCGATCTCCCATGTGAGGATCTGGGCCTTCTCGCTCTGGGGGTAGATAGGCACGATCCGCCCGGTGCGATCGCCGATCAGGTCCACCACGGGATTGGTCATCTGGAGCGCGCCCCGGAACAGGTCGGCTTTGCCGAACACGGCCACCTGCGTGCCCTCCGGCAACTGGCGCACCCGCCACGGTTGATTGAAGAACGTCACCGTCAGCCGCCCGCTGTCGTCGTGCACCCGGGCCGTCACCATCACCTTCCCGTTGCGGGTGCGCCGGGAGGCGACGGACTGCACCGTCACCAGCACGAGGGCCTCCTCCCCCGCCACCAGGTCCTGCACCCGGGCCTCGTTGGTGCGGTCGACCCAGCGTCGCGGGTAGTAGGTGAGCAGGTCGAGCACCGACGTGACGCCCAGGGCGGCCAGGGCGTCGAGCCGCTTGGGGCCGGCGCCCGAGAAATCGTCGAGGCGGCGGTGGGCCAGCTCGGCCAGTGTGAGCGGCGCCACAGCCCGAGGATAAGGGCGACGATGCCGGGCTACGGTCCGTCCTGACCGCCGGTCGACCAGGCCCGGCGTCGCCGCCCGCGGGCCCTCGCTGCTAGCCTGGGCCGTCCCGGTTCCAATGGTCCCGGCGATATCAGTCGGAAGTCGGTAGGAAGGCGCGTCCTGATGGCAGCAGTGTGTGAGGTGTGCGGCAAGCACCCGTCATGGGGGCGTTCTGTCTCTCACTCCCACATCCGCACCAAGCGGCGCTGGAACCCGAACATCCAACGGGTGCGGGCGCTGGTGGACGGCGCCCCGAAACGGCTGCACGTGTGCACATCGTGCATCAAGGCGGGAAAGGTGGTGAAGGCGGCCCGCTGATCGGGCGCCGTTCGCCATGCAAGGTGTCGTGAAGTCCTACGACCCAGGTACGGGGGATGGCCTGGTCGTGCGCGACACCGACCTGGCCGAGTTCGAGCTCGGCCCTACCGCCCTGGCCGGGTCGCTGTTCCGCATGCTGCGCCAAGGCCAGCGCGTCGTGTTCGACCTCGACGACCAGCAGCGGGCCACGCGCCTGCGCATCGGGTCGGAGGTCGACATGGGGACGCCCGGTTTCCCCGCTGTCCCGAACCCCCCCATCCCTGCTCCGCGAGGAGGACGATGATGCCCGGAACAACCACCAACCACCGACTGACGGCCTGGGTCGACGAGTGGGCCGCCCTCCTCGAGCCCGAGTCGGTGTACTGGTGCGACGGCTCGGCCGAGGAGTACGACCGCCTCGCCGCCGAGCTGGTGGCCGGGGGCACCTTCACCCGACTCGACGAGGCCAAGCGGCCCAACAGCTACTGGGCCCACTCCAATCCCGGCGACGTGGCCCGCGTGGAGGACCGCACTTTCATCTGCTCCGAGCGCCAGGAGGACGCCGGCCCCACCAACAACTGGCGCGCCCCCGACGAGATGCGCGAGCAGATGCGCGACCTGTTCCGGGGCTCCATGCGGGGCCGCACCATGTACGTGGTGCCGTTCTCCATGGGCCCGCTCGGCTCGAACATCGCCCACATCGGTGTGCAGCTCACCGACTCCGCCTACGTGGCGGTGAACATGCGGATCATGACCAGGATGGGCCAGGGCGCGCTCGACGTGCTGGGCGACGGCGACTGGGTGCCGTGCCTGCACTCGGTGGGCGCGCCGCTCGAGCCCGGCCAGCCCGACGTCGCCTGGCCGTGCGACGCCAACAACAAGTACATAGTCCACTTCCCCGAGACGCGGGAGATCTGGAGCTACGGCTCGGGATACGGCGGCAACGCCCTGCTGGGCAAGAAGTGCTTCGCCCTGCGCATCGCCTCGGTGATGGCCCGCGACGACGGCTGGATGGCCGAGCACATGCTCATCCTCAAGCTCACCAACCCCGAGGGCCGGTCCAAGTACATCGCCGGCGCCTTCCCCTCGCAGTGCGGCAAGACGAACCTGGCCATGCTCATCCCGACCCTGCCCGGCTGGAAGGCCGAGACCGTCGGTGACGACATCTGCTGGATGAAGTTCGGTGACGACGGCCAGCTCTACGCCATCAACCCCGAGGCCGGCTTCTTCGGCGTCGCCCCCGGCACCAACGAAGAGACCAACCGCAACGCCCTCGAGACGCTGTGGGGCAACTGCGTGT
Source organism: Acidimicrobiales bacterium (assembly GCA_044871175.1). GTDB lineage: Bacteria > Actinomycetota > Acidimicrobiia > Acidimicrobiales > Ilumatobacteraceae > JBIOZN01. Next base: position 7,156 of record JBIOZN010000455.1, read on the forward strand.
TCACCAACACCGCCCTCACCGACGACGACGACGTGTGGTGGGAGGGGCTCACCAAGGACAAGCCCCCCCACCTCATCGACTGGAAGGGCCAGGACTGGACGCCTGCGTCGGGCACGCCGGCGGCCAACCCCAACGCCCGCTTCACCGCCCCGGCGGCGCAGTGCCCGGCCGTCGCCAGTGAGTGGGAAGACCCCAAGGGCGTGCCCATCTCGGCCATCCTGTTCGGCGGCCGCCGGGCCACCGTGGTGCCCCTGGCCACCGAGGCGTTCGACTGGACCCACGGCGTGTTCCTGGGCTCGATCATGGGCTCGGAGACCACGGCCGCGGCCACCGGCCAGGTGGGCATCGTGCGGCGCGACCCCTTCGCGATGCTCCCCTTCTGCGGGTACAACATGGCCGACTACTGGGCCCACTGGCTCGAGATCGGTGAGCGCCAGGGCGCCCAGCTGCCCAAGCTCTTCTACGTCAACTGGTTCCGCAAGGACGCCGACGGGCGCTTCCTGTGGCCCGGCTTCGGCGACAACAGCCGGGTGCTGGCCTGGGTGTTCGACCGGGTCGACGGCCAGGGTGACGCGGTGGAGACGCCCATCGGCATCCTGCCCGGGCCCCACGGCATCGACGTCAGCGGCCTCGACGTGTCCGAGGCCGACATGGCCGAGCTGCTCAAGGTCGACGTCGAGGGCTGGCGCAAGGAGCTTCCCGACGTGGAGGACTTCTACAACGGCTTCGGCGACCGCGTGCCCGAGGCGCTGCGCCACCAGCTCACCGATCTCGACAGTCGCCTGGCCGCCAGCTGACGCAGCCGTTGCGGGGTTGTGGTCGCAGGACGACCACAACCCCTCACGACCGCCAGTGGGGCGCTAGGCCAGGAGGCCGTCACCCATGGCGGTGGCGACCTCCTCGTCGCTCAGGCCGGCCAGCTCGGTGAGGATCTCGAAGTTGTGCTCGCCCAGGAAGGCGGGCGAGGGCTGATAGGGCTCGAGCACTGACGCGCTCCAGCGGGCCGGGAACCGGTCGAACGGGCGCGCGCCGAACACCTCGCTCGGCAGCGTGCCCAGCAGGTTGCGCGCCGCCACCTGGGCGTCGCGCGCGGTGATGTCGGCGGCGTTCTGGACGCGGCCGGCGGGCACGCCGACGGCCGCCAGCGCCTCCATGGCGTCGGTGGCCGACCGCTGGGCGCACCAGGCGGCGAGGTCGGCGTCGCCCACGACGCCCCGCAGCGCGGCGGCGTCGGCTTCGTGGCGCACCGTCACGGCCACCTCGCCTTCGGCGCAGGTGAAGACGTCGTTCACCAGGAACGAGGCGTACGGGTCGGCGTTGCCGGTGGGCAGCGCCTCCCGCCCGTTGGTGAGGTAGTCCATGAGGGCGGCGCCGGTGAGGTAGCCACCCACCTCGAGCTGGCTGATGTCGACGTGCTGGCCTTCGCCGGTGCGCCGCCGGGCCTCGATGGCGGCCAGGATGGCGAAGGCGGCCGTGAACCCGGCGGCGTGGTCGTTGAGCGAGAAGCCGGGGCCGACGTCGCCGCGCCCGGGCGGGTTCGACAGCGCCGTCAGCCCGCACAGGGCGTGGATGGTGGGCGCGTAGGTGATCATGCGGCTCCACGGCCCGTCGTGGCCGCAGCCCGACATCGACACGTACACGATGCCCGGGTTCCACTGCCGCACGCTCTCGTAGTCGAGCCCCCAGCGGGCCAGCACGCCGGCGGAGTAGTTCTCGATGATGACGTCGCACGCCTCGACGACGCGGCGGGCCAGCGCGAGCGCCCCGGGCTGCTTCATGTGCATCGTGAGCGAGCGCTTGGAGCGGTTCCAGCAGTAGTAGTACGGGAAGTCCGGGCTGTTCACCAGCGTGGCCCGCTCGGCCGTCTGGGCCTTGATGATGTCGGCCCCGAGGTCGCCCAGCAGCCGGCAGCAGAACGGCCCCGCCAGCACCCACGTGAAGTCGAGCACCCGCAGCCCGGCGAGGGGCTTGCCGGCCGGGTCGGCGCCGGCCGCCGGTGCCTCCGCCGCTTGCGCCTGCGCCGAGGCCGACGACGCTTCGGACCGCTCATCCCACTGCGCCAGGATGTCCTCGACCGCCACCGGCTCGGGCGCGGGCGCCTGGGGCGCGGGCGCCGGGGTGCCGTGGAACACGATGGGCAGGCGAGGCCGCGTCACCTTTGGCCCCTCCCAGTCGACGGGCACGAAGAATCCCCGGTGGGCGTGCTGTGGATTGGCCGCCACCTGGGCCACGCCCTGCACCTCCCCGAAGGCGACGTGGCGGCGCTGGGCCTCCTCGAACAGCTCGCCGGCGTCCTTGGTGTGGGCGAACTCGGCCATCTTCTTCATGAGACCGGGGACGTCCATGAGGACCTCCTCGACCGGCCGGGTGGCGATCTCGGCCGCCCCTTCCACCCCTTCGGCATCCATCCACTCGAAGAGGGGGACGTGCGACGGGGTCGGCGTGATCATGCACCAGCCCGTGCGGCACTGCGTGACGACGTAGGCGCCCAACCAGTGCAGCGAGCCCTGGCGAAGGGCGATCTGGGGCAGCGGCAGGAGGTCGGGGAACCAGTACTGGAACCACAGGTTCTCGATGCTGGTGATGACCGCCTCGTGCACCGAGGCATCGACGTGCTGGCCCACCCCGGTGACCCGGGCACGGTGAACGCCGGCGAGTCCGCACAGCGCGGCGACGAACGACCCGAAATGCAGGTTCTGGCGCCCGAAGGGGTTGTTGGCCCGCTCGGGCGTGCCCGACAGGGACAGCACGCCGCCGAGCGCGCCGGCCACCAGATCGGTGGTCGGCCGGGCGGCCCACGGCCCGTCCTGGCCGAACGGGGTCAGCGACACCTGCACCAGCCGGGGATGGTCGGCCGCCAGGGACGCGTGGTCGAGGCCCCACGCCGCCAGGCGCCCGGGCGCCAGGGTGTCGACGACGAGGTCGGCCCGCCCGGCCAAGGTGCGGTAACGCTGCTGGTCCTCGTCGCGGTCCAGGTCGAGGGCAACGGTGCGTTTCCCGCCCTCGTACCACCAGTCGAGCAGACCGCCCCGGGCGGCAACGGCGGGATCGACCATGGCCGGCCCCGGGTCGTCGACCGGAGCCACGCGCACCACCGACGCCCCCGCCTCGGCGAGCAGCTTGGTGGCGAAACGGCCAGTGGCGTCGGTGGCATCGAGCACACGCAGGTCGGCCAGCGGGCCTCGCTCAGCCATCACCCCTCCCCCTGAGCTCCGCAGGATTGCAGTGAGCGTGACAGTAGGCGAGCGGGCTACCGTGCCCGCACCCGACGCGACCCGGGAGGCAGCGCATGGCGGTCAGCGCCTACATCCTCATCCAGACCGAAGTGGGCAAGGCCGCCTCGGTCGCCGAGCAGGTCCGTGACGTCACCGGCGTCATCGCCGCCGACGACGTCACCGGTCCCTACGACGTCATCGCCCGCGCCGAGGCCGACGACGTCAACCTGCTCGGCCAGCTGGTGGTGAGCAAGGTGCAGATGATCGACGGGATCACCCGCACGCTCACCTGCCCCGTGGTGCAGCTCTAGTGGCCGAGGTCCAAGCGGCCGACGCCGGTGTCGCCGATTTCGTGGGCAGGTCTGAGCCCTAGGCCAGCACCATCGCCCGGATGGCCAGGCCCATCAGGAACAGCCCGCCCAGCCCGTAGAGCAGGTAGCGGTAGGGCTGGAGCTGGGGACGGTAGGAGTAGATGATCCCCACGCTGGCGAGGGCCACGAAGCCGTAGAACATGTGGAAGCGGGGAGCCTCCACGTCCGTGGCCGACAGCGCGATCACGCCCAGGCCCACCTGCACGAACAGGGCCACCTCCACCACCGCCGTGCACCACCACAGCGCCCGGCCCCGCAGCCGGGTGAGCCAGTGGGCCCCCAGGGCCCACAGCCCGGCCAGGCCGTTGCCGATCACCACGAACCAGGCGAACCAGCGGTGCAGCTCGAGGACGAAGGCCGCCGCCAGCACGGGCGCGTCCCCGAGCCCGGCGCGACGCGACGGGCTAACCGGCCCGGCCGAGGTCGGCCACCTCGTAGCTCCACAGCTCCGACGACATGGCCACGGGTGCCTGCCCGCCCGCGTGCGGGCCGCCCTGGGCGCCGCCGTGCCCGCCGCCACCGCCGCCGCCGGGGCCCCCGGCACCGCCGCCGCCGGCACCCTGGTGCCCGTGGCCGAAGGCGGGACTCGACACCCACGCCTGGAAGGCGTCCTCGTCGCGCCAGCGGGTGACCACCAGCCAGGTCGTGCGGTCGTCGGTGGGCCGCAGCAGCTCGAAGCCCTCGAACCCGTCCTGGTTGTCCACCGCCCCCGCCCGGGCGGCGAAGCGGCGGGCCAGCTCGTCGCCCGACTCGGCGGGCACGGTGATGGCGTTGATCTTGATGACCGTCACGAGCACCGACGGTAGGCGAGCCGCGCCCCGCACCAAAAGCCGCGTCCCATGCCGGTCAGCGGATGAGCGTGTCGGCCTCGGCCCCGCCTTCGATCAGGACGAGCCCCCCGGCGTCCACTTCCATGACCGTGCGGCTGGCGTTGTCGAGCCGGCGGATCACCAGCCGGTCGTCGCCGACGGCGATCCCGATGGCCGCGTTGATGGCCACGAAGTGGCTCACCACGACGGTGTCGACGGTGCACGCGGCCATGCGGGCGATGACGCCATCGCGAAATGCTCGGTAGCGGGGCTCGAGGTCGCTCCAGGCCCCGGCCATGGCCACGCGCAGCCACGCGACCCGTTCAGCCATGGCCACGCCCACCGGCGACGGGATCTCGGTCAGGGCCGGTTCCACCGTGGGCGTCACTTTCCATGCCCTCGCCAGGGGCGCCGCCGTCTCGCGGCACCGCCGCATGGGCGAGGTCACGATGGGCTGGGGCGCGCCGGCGCCGAGGAGGGCGGCCAAGTGGTGGGCCTGGGCCACCCCCACGGCGTCGAGACCGGGATCGGGGTCGACGTCCCATCCCCCGGTGGCGCGCCCGTGGCGCACCAGGGTGAGCCGCACACGGTCGCCGTCGGGGACCCGGGGATGGTGGGCACTCACGCGTCGAGGCCGGCGAGGTCGTGCTCGTGGATGCCGGCGGGGGCGCCGAGGCGCCGGAAGTACTCGACCCCGAAGGCCATCCGGAACGTCTCCGGGGTCATGGACAGGAAGAACTCGGTGTCGGTGCGCTGGCTGGCGTGGCACGCGATGGACGCCCGCTTGCGCTCGATCCACCGGGTCACGTCGACCGCGGTGGTGAGCTCGTGTTCGGGGGTGCCCCAGGTGTCGGTGTCGGGCATGTTGCCGTGGGCATCCTCGTCGTCGTCGAAGATGCCCTGCTCGGCGGCGTAGGCCATCAGCCGGCGCAGCTGGTCCCGGTTCATGGTGGCCTCGTACACCACCGGCGTGCCTGCCATCCGGGCCGCCCGGTGCCCCACGTGGTGGACCTGGATGTGGTCGGGATGGAAGTAGTTGCCGTGGTCGTCGTACACCGTGACCACGTCGGCCGCCTCCTGAGTGAGGATGGCAGCCAGGCGGGCGGCGGCCTCGTCGACCTTCGCGCGGACGAAGCTGTCGGGCGCGTCGTTCTGCGGCCACCCCGTCATGCCCGAGTCGCGGTAGCCCAGCCAGGCCACCCGCCCCACGCCGAGCACGGCCGCCGAGCATTCGGTCTCGGTGCGCCGGCGGTCGGCCACCGTCTCCCCGGGGGCCAGGTCGGGAGGTGCCTCGCCCTGCTCGCCGCCGGTGGCGACCACCAGCACGACCCGATGGCCCTCCTCGGCGGCCCGGGCCATCACACCGCCGGTGTTGAGCGATTCGTCGTCGGGATGGGCGTGGAAGAAGACGAGGGTCGCCACGCGCCTACTTGACCGCGCCGGTCTCGAACCACTTGTCGACGGTGCCCCCGTCGACGCCCCAGTCGGTGAACACGGCGCGCGTGTGCTGGCCGGCGTGCGGCGGGGGCGCGTCGATCGTCGGCACCGTGCGGCTGAAGCGGGGCGCGGGCGCCGGCTGGCGGGCGCCGGCCACCTCCACAAACGTCTGGCGAGCGACGTTGTGGGGGTGGGCGGCCGCCTCGCTGAGGGTGAGCACGGGGGCGAAGCACACGTCGGTGGCGTCCATGATGGCGCACCACTCGTCACGGGTCTTCGTCGCGAAGACGTCCCGCAGGCGCTGTTTCAGGGCCGGCCAGCGGGACCGGTCCATCTGGCCGGCGAACTGGGGGTCGTCGGCCAGCCCGGTGAGGCGGAGCAACTCGGCGTAGAACTGAGGCTCGATCGACCCGATCGACACGTACTGGCCGTCGGCGCAGGCGTAGACGTCGTAGAAGTGGGCGCCAGTGTCGAGCAGGTTCGTGCCGCGCCCGTTCTCGTCGAACATCCCGGTGGCGGCCATCGAGTGGAACATGGTCATGAGGAGGGCGGCGCCGTCCACCATGGCGGCGTCGACCACCTGGCCCTGGCCCGAGCGCTGGGCCTCGAGCAGCCCGCACACGACGCCGAAGGCGAGCAGCATGCCGCCGCCGCCGAAGTCGCCGACCAGGTTGAGCGGGGGCACCGGCGCCTCGCCGGCTCGGCCGATGTGGGCCAGACAGCCGGCCAGCGCGATGTAGTTGATGTCGTGGCCCGCGCCCTGGGCGTAGGGGCCCTCCTGGCCCCAGCCGGTCATGCGCCCGAACACGAGGCGGGGGTTGCGGTCCAGGCACACGTCGGGGCCGAGGCCGAGGCGTTCCATCACGCCGGGACGGAAGCCCTCGATGAGGGCGTCGGCCTCGTGCACGAGCGCGAGCAGGGCCTCGACGGCGTCGGGCTGCTTGAGGTCGAGCGCGACCGAGCGCCTCCCGCGCAGCGATACATCGCGCGCCGGCCCCGACCGGTCCCCGTCGGGCACTGACGCCACCCGGTCGACGCGCACCACTTCGGCGCCCATGTCGGCCAGCACCATGGCGGCGAAGGGACCGGGACCGATCCCGGCCAGCTCGATGATGCGGTACCCCTGCAGCGGACCAGTCATGGCGTCGACCGTAGCCCCCACCCGCCGCGCCCGTGCCGGTCGTCCCGCCACTGCCGGCCACCTCGACGGCCATACCATCGACCCCATGGCCAGCTCGTCGAGCACGGCGAGCGGCTCACGTCGGCGGGGCGGGCGCTGGTGGCTGCGCACCGTCGGCGCCACGCTCATCGGGCTCGGCGTCCTGATGGCGTTGTTCGTCGGGTACCAGCTGTGGGGAACGGGGCTCGCGCACAGCCGGGCCCAATCCGAGCTCGAGCGCGAGCTGGCGGCGCGCCAGGCCGAGGCGGCGCGCCCGCCGGAGCCGGCGACCGCGGCCACCGGGGTGGCCGCGCCCGCCGACGCGACGACCTCGGCCGCGATCACGTCGGCGGAGACGTCCTCCACCCCGCCGGAGTCACCCGGCATCGAGGCGAGCGGGCCGGCCCCGTCGGCCTCGCCGGCCCCGTCGGCCTCGCCGGCCCCGACCGGCACGTCGTCGGCACCGGCCTCGTCCGGCCGCGTGCCCAGGACGGCCCCCGACAGCCCCGCCGGGCTCGTCGCTCGCGGCCGTGCCCTCGCCCGCATCCAGATCCCCGCCATCCGCCTCGACGAGATCGTGGTCGACGGCGTCGGACGGGACGACCTGCGCAAGGGCCCGGGCCACTACCCGGGCACACCTCTTCCGGGCGAGCTGGGCAACGCCGCCATCGCCGGCCACCGCACCACCTACGGGGCCCCCTTCGGGCGCCTCAACGAGGTCGACCCCGGCGACGAGATCGTGATCGACACGTTCACCGACCGGTACCGGTACCGGGTCACGGCCCGCTTCGTGGTGGCCCCCGACGAGCTCTCCGTGCTCGACCCGACGCCCGAGGCCACCCTCACGCTCACGTCCTGCCATCCGAAGTACTCGGCCCGCCAGCGGCTCGTGGTCAAGGCCGAGCTCGAAGGCGCCGGCCCCCTGCCCGCGGTCTCCGGGCGGGCGGCGTCGACCGCGGCTTCGCCCGCGCCGACCACGGCGCCGCCCAGTGCGACCTCGGCGCCGGCTCCCGACACCGCCCCCGTGGCCGACACGGCCCCCGTGACCGGTCCGGCGCCGGCGCCGACATCGGTCGCGCCGGCGGCTGAGGCTCCCGCCGGCGCGGCAGGCACCCTGCCGGGCGACGAGGCGACGGCGCCGCTCGACGACGGCTGGTCGACCGACCGGGACGCCCTCGTCCCCACGCTGGGGTGGGCGGTGCTGCTCGGCGCCGGCATCGTCGCCACCGGATGGGTGGGCCGGCGTACGAGCCGCGCCGTGGCCTACCCCGTCGGCGCCCTCGTCGGCCTCGTCGTCATCTACTTCCTGTTCGAGAACCTGAACCGGCTCCTGCCGCCGGCGATGTGACCGGCCGGCGCCGCCGGCCGAGGAGCAGGAGGGCCGCTCCCGAGGCCACCAGCACGGCGGCGGCGCGCAGCAGGCCGTCGGCGGCTAAACCCGTCCTGGGCAACTCGGCGCACGTCACCGTGTTGGTGACGGTGAGGGCCGTGAAGGCGGTGTCCAGCCGCACGGTGCCCACGCCCGAGGCCCGGTTCGTGCACGTGGCCGGGACCTGCACGTCCTCGGCCACCGCCACCGAGACGCCCGGCTGGTAGTCGGGGTAGTCGGTACCCCAGCCGCGATCGGCCTCGTCGAGGGTGAGCTGGGCGGCGAACCCGTCGGGCTGGCGGCCGTTGGGGTACGTCGTGCCGTCGATCTTCCACTGCTTGGTCACCTCGACGACGAGCGCCACGGGATCGCAGGCGCTGGCGTCGGACTCCGTGCCCAGGGAAGTGAGCCGGGCGGCATTGAACAGGCCGGCGCCCGGGCCGGCCGAACAGCTCAGAGCGGCGGCGGGCGTCGCCGGCGGGATGGCGACGCGCACGGTCAGCTCAAAGTTGTGGGCGGACGCGGGGGCGATCTGCGCGTCGGTGGCGACGGCGGTGTTGGCGGTGCCGTCCCAGGGCGGCGTAGCGAGGGTGACCCCCGGAGGCGAGGACGTGACCGTGGCCGACCGCACCTCGAAGCCCTCGGGGAACCCGAGCGTGTCGGTGAGCGAGTAGGGCGCCGGCGTGGTCGGGTTGGGATTGGTGACGGCGACCCCGTAGACGATCGTCCACTCGCCGGTAGCGGCGTCACGGGTGGGCGCGCGGCTGACCGTCTTGGTGACCACCGGCGCGGTCGCCGTCTGGTGGGTGGTGGAGCACAGGGGATCGGCCGCGCCGACGAGATCCAGTGCGGGCGCGGCGGCACCGGCCGTGGGGGCGGTCGCGGCGCAGGTGGACGGCGGCGTGTCCCCGGTGGCGGTCACCGAGTTGGCGATGGTGACACCACCGGCGCCGAGCGCGATCCTCACCTGGTAGGTGAGGGTGAGGGTTTGGCCCGGGGCGAGGTCGCCCACGGTCCAGACCAGACGCTGGGTGGACGGGTCGACCACCGCCGTCCCGGTCGGGGGCGTGATGACCCCCTCCACCGACGCGAAGGCGAGCACGCCCGTCAGGTCGTCGGTGACGACGACGTCGTGCACCGGCACCGTGCCCGTGGACGTGAGCGTCACCGTGTAGGTCACGAGCGAGCCGGGCGGCACCACCGACCCACTGGGAGGATCACTCGTCTTGGCCACCGTGTAGGCGCCGAACGTACGAACGACGGGGTTGTCGACACCGATCGCCACGTTGGGCTCGGGCTCGTCCTCCTGGGGCACCGGGATCTGGAACGTCAGCGTCCGCCCGCTCGCCTGATCCGGTGGCACGGGTGCGACGCGGTCCACCGTGAACGTCGGGTCGGCCCAGGTCCACGCGTCGTCCCGCAGGTCGGGCATCGAGCCGGGCGGTTCGGTGAGCGTGCACGTGCTGCCCGTCGGGATCTGGGCATCGGGACCGACGTCGCGGACCTGGCCGGCGGGCACGTCCAGCGTGCCGGTGATCACCGGGCCAGTGCCCGGAGTGCACTCGTACTCCATGTGGAACAGCTGGCTCGGGTCGGCGATGCCCTCGGTGGCGCCACTGACGGACTTGGTCACGGTGAAGGTGCCGAACAGCCGTTTCGTCGGGTTGGTGACCACGATGGGCGGGGTGGGGACGTCGGGCGGCGTCACCGTGACCGGGTCGCTGATCTGAGGCGCCTCCCAGACGTACGACGGGTCACCGGTCACCGGCTGGCCGCCGGCACCGGCCGGGTCCTCGGTGACCGAGCACTCCGACTCGACCAGGACGCCGGCGCGCAGCGCGGGCGTATCGCGCGTCGCCAACCACGTCGTGGTGATCGGGTCGTCGCCGGGGTACTGACAGGTGACCGTGCCGGTGAATTCCCGATCATGCGGCACGAGGTCCACCGGCACCACCGCCGGGCCCGTGACCACCTTGTTGATCGTCACGTCCGAGTACACGCGGATCACCGTGTTCGTCACGCCGACGCTTGCGGTCTCGCCGGCGACCAGCGTGGCGCCGCCGTCCTCGGGGACGTAGGTCGGCTCGTCCCACGTGAACGACCTGTCGCGCAGCCCGGCGTCCTCCAGGGTGTCCTCGGTGATCGTGCACACGGCGGTGGCCGGCACCCGCTCGTCCTCGGGAGCGACCAACGTCGTGGTGGCGTCGGCCCCGACCGTGAACCGGTCGGAGTAGGTGTCCTCACCCTGGGTGCACTCCCACAGGCCGCCGAACTGGGCGCCGGGCAGCATGCCGCCGTCGGGGTCGACCACCGTCTTGGTGACCTGCAGGCCGCCCCACAGCCGCTCCACCGTGTTGACCACCCTGACCGACGCGGTGCCGCCGGCTACCACCGGCGCCGGCTCGCCGACCTCGACCGGGGCCCACGTCCACGACCCGTCGGGCAGCCCGGTGGTGCCGGGGTCGTTCTCGGTGACGGTGCACACCGAGGTGAGCAGGAGGTCGTCGACGGTGAAGGTCGGATCGGTGGCCGGCGTGATCGTCCAGGTGCCTTCCACCGGGGGATCGCTCCCGTACTGGCAGGAGTACGTGCCCGTGAACGTGGCGGTGTCGTCGACCACACCGTTGGGGTCGACCACGTCCTTCTCGATGGTGAACGAGCTGGACACCCGCACGATCGGGTTCTGGGCCAGGAACACTCGCGTCGGGGCGTCCCGGGTCAGCACGAACGTGCCGGGCGGGTCGAGGATGGCCGGCCCCCAGGCGTACGAGGCGTCCCGCAGCAGGTCCTGGCTCGGCGTGTCCTCGCGGCCCGAGCACGTCCAGCCGATGGACACAGGCTCGATGGGCACCTCGCCGCCGTTGGCGATCGTCCCGTCGCGATAGCGCGTGGGGATCTCGGGGTGGCCGGGCACCAGGCACTGGCCGTGCAGCGTGAAGTCCTCGCCGGTGCCGATGTAGCCGTCCACCGCGCCGATGACCTCTTTACGCACGAACACGGTGCCGTTGTCGCGCGTGAGCTCGTTGGCGACAGTGATCGTGTTGGGGCCCGGGATAGCGACGGTCGTAGGCGTGATGACCGGCGGGAGCCACCGGAACGCGGGGTCGGCCGAGGGCACGCCGAGGTCGCCCTCGGTGGCGCTGCACACTGAAGTCACGGGCACGGCGTCAGACAGCGTGACGCCGGCGGGGTCGGCGGCGACGTTCACCGTGCCGCCGGCGACCGGGGTCCCGGCGTAGGTGCACGACCAGGTGATGGGGTACGTGCGCGCCGGGTCGATGATGCCCTGCGCACCGGTGAAGGACTTCACCAGCTGCACGGGCGCCAGCACCCGCTCGATCGGGTTGGTGATCGTGATGAGGCCCGGGGGACCTTCAGCAACCGTGACGGTGGCGTCGGGCGGTTCATAGCTCGGCGACCCCCACGCGTAGGACGCGTCCACCAGGCCGCCGGTCGGCGCCGACTCGGTCGCGGTGCACACCGAGCCGACCGGGACGTCGTTCTGGGTGGCACTGCCGTTGGCGGGCACGTCGAGCTGGTACGTGCGCGCCGGCCCGCACGTGAGCGTCACGGTGAAGGGCGGGGCGCCCGGCGCCAGCCCGGCGGTCTCGCCCGTCACCTGCTTGGCGATCGTCACCGAACCGAGCCGGGGCGTGATCGGGTTCAGGGCGTTCACCTGGATGGGCACGCCCTCGCTGATCGTGAAGGTCACCGAGCTCCCGCTGCCCGACGTCACGCCGTTGACGGTGAACTCCACCGGGTCCCAGCCGTAGGCCGGGCTGGTGGGCGGCTTCCCGGTCTCGGTGATCGTGCACTGGGTGGCGGTGGGCAGCGGCCCGAACGGGAAGCTGTCGCCGTCGGCCAGGTCGAACGTGCCGCTGGCGCCGGTGGTGCAGGAGTACGAGAAGGCGAACGTGGCGCCCGGGGTGTAGCCGCCCTCCTTGCCGGCGCCCGTCACCACCTTGCTCACGTTGAACGCGCCGGTGAGTTGCTGGATCGAGTTGATGACGGTGACCGACACGGGGGTGGTCGCCGACGTCACCACCACCTGCTGGAACGGGTCGTAGCTGACGGGCAGCCACACCCACGAGGGATCGGCGCTGGGCGGCGCGGTGAGGTTCGACGAGTCCTCGTTGACCAAGCAGTTGGAGCCCAGTAACACCGGTGGCGTCGACGCCGACTGGCCGGCGGTGAGGGTGACGCTGCCCGCCACTGCCGGGTCGTTGCCGTACTGGCAGGAGTAGTCGATGGTGAAGGTCCGCGCCGGGTCGACGATGCCGGTGGGTGTGATCGATGCCTTGGTGATGGTGAGCTGACCGCGCACGCGCACGACCGTGTTGGTGACCGTCACGGCCACCACTTGGCCGGACTCCCTCACGGTCACGTCCTGCGGCCCGGGGGTGGGACCCCAGGCGTACGAGCTGTCGACCAGCCCGCCCGTCGGCGCCGCCTCGGTGACCGTGCACGACGTGCCCACGGGCAGGTCGGGGGTCGATCCCGTCTGGTTCACGCCCAGCTCGAAGGGGTAGACGCCGGCGGCGCCGCAGTCAGCGGTAACGATGAACGTCGCCCCCGCCGTGACGCCCGCCGTCTCGCCCGTGATCGCCTTGGTGACCCGGAGCTGACCGAAGACCGGCACGGTCGGGTTGGTGACGGTGAGCGTGGTCGACGCGTTGGCCACGATGTTGGCGACCGGACCCGGTGACCACGTCGGCGTGCCCCAGGTGTAGGCCGGCGCCAGCAGAGCGGGGTCGGGCGGCACCTCCTGCACGGTGCAGGCGACCCGCGCCGGCAAGCCCGGGATGGTCACTGATGCGCCGGCGGCCACCGTCACCACCCCCGCGAAGCCCGGGGCGCAGTCGTAGAACACGGTGAAGTTCGCTGCTGTCCCCCCGAGGTAGCCGTCGCCTTGGACGACCTTGGCGATCACCAGCGAGCCGAGCTCGCGCGCGTAGGTGTTGGTGATCGCCACTGTGGCCGTGGTGCCGTCTTGAATCGTCACCGTCGTCGGGTTCACCGTGTACCCGGTCCACGTGTAGCTCGGGTCGGCGAAGTCACCGGCTTGGGTGGCCAGGGTCTCGGTGAACGAACAGACGGACCCGGCGGGGATCGAGGCAGCGGGTGACACTGCCCCGGCCAGGGACGCGTTCACCGTGCCGGCGGTGGTCGGCCCGTTGGCCAGGGTGCAGGAGTAGGCCACGGGGAACACCCGCTGGGTGCCGCCGACATAGCCGCCCGGACCGGACACGCTCTTGGTGAGGGCGAAGTTGCCGAACCGCTGCACGACGTGGTTGGTGATGGTGACCGTCGCGGTGCCCTGGTCGGTGATGGTGACCGGCTGGGTGCTGGAGGTCGGCGTGTCCCAGGCGTAGGAGGCGTTGGCCAGCCCGCCGATGGGCGGCGTCTCGGTCACGGTGCACGACCGGCCGGCGGGGATGCCCGTGATCGTCACCGGCACGGCGGTGGTGAGGGTGGAGAACGCGCCCGAGCTGCCGGTACCGCAGTCGTAGGTGCCGGAGAAGGTCTTGGTGGTGCCGCCCGTGTAGGCGCCCGCCGGGGCGTCGACGACCTTGGTGATCCGCAACGAGCCGGTGGCCAGGCGGTTGGTGACGGTGCAGGTGACGTTGGCGCTGGTGGTCGAGGCCGCGTTGTCGGGCAGGGTGACGGTGCCCGCGGTGACGGGCACCGTGGCGCCACCGGCGGTTTGGCAGGCCCAGTCGCCGACCTGGACGTAGCCGGTCTCGGCGGCGCCGGTGCCCGTCTCGGTGAGGGTGTAGGTGCCGGCCGGGACGCGCTGCAGGGTGACGGCGGCCGAGCCCGAGGGGCCGGAGATCTGGGTGCCCGCCGGGGGTGAAGCCACCGAGCCCGTGGCGGTGAGGGTCCACAGCGAGGGCGCGGCCGTGCCGCTCTGAACAGACTTCAGCAGGCTCAGGGTCGCCTTGGGCGTGTAGGTGTTGGTGTAGGTGCAGGTGATCCCGGGCTGAGCCGCGAGCGGGGGCGCCGGGACGTTGTTCAGCACCACCTGGCGGGCGGCCGGGTTGATGGTGGCCCCCGGCACCGCTTGCGGCTGACCGTTGGCCCCGATCTGGGTGCACGTCAGGTTGGTGAGGCTCCAGCGGTCGTCGGCCGGATCGGTCTCGGTGACCGTCACCGTGTTGCCACTGGTCAAGTCTTGAGTGAGCGTCCCACCGGCGCTCAGGTTGAACGTGCCGTTGCTCCACGGCGAGCCGGCCAGCGCCGACGACGAGGTGAAGCCGAAGCTGCGGGCCGGCGCCGAGCCGGCGACCTGCTTCACGATCGTGAGCGTGCGCGTCTGGGCGACGGTGGCGTAGAGGCAGGCGTGGGTCTGCTCCCCCTCGACGGTGGAGAACACGTTCTGGGGAGACCCGGCGGCTACCGCCGGACAGGTCGTGCCCGAGGCCACCGGAACGAAGCCGAGCATGACGAGCCGGAACTGCAGCCCGCCCTGGGTGAGGTTGACGTTCGAGATCTGG
>JBIOZN010000456.1:0-2885 GCA_044871175.1 Acidimicrobiales bacterium
CCAGATCTCGAACGTCAACCTCACCCAGGGCGGGCTGCAGTTCCGGCTCGTCATGCTCGGCTTCGTTCCGGTGGCCTCGGGCACGACCTGTCCGGCGGTAGCCGCCGGGTCTCCCCAGAACGTGTTCGGCGACGTGAAACCGCTCAGCACGGTGTTGAGCCGACCGGTGAAGTACCGGTCGTTGGCGTTGATCGGGTTGTTGTAGTGGACCATCCGCCCGATCAGGAACTGCTGGCCGTCGGTTACCGAGGTCACCGCCGAGGGCCGGAACCCGATGGCGCTCTGGTTGCTGGTGCTCAGGTTGTTGGGGCAGTTGTTGCGGTAGCCGTGGGCGGTCAGGGCCTCGCTCGGGCTGGAGACCAGGGCCGACGAGGTGGACGTTCCTGTCGGGTCGTACCGGATGCAGTTGCCATTGGTGCCGTTGTCGACGCCGACGTGGTCGGCCATCTGGGCCTGGATCGTCCCGACGGTGACGGTGGCCGCAGCTGCCGGCTGGGACTGGGCCACGACCACGGTGAAGGTGGCGGCCACGAGGGCCACCACGACCACCGTGAGCGGGAGCGCCGCTCGCGTCCCGCCCCTGCGGTCCCCACCCTCGGTGTGCACGCCGCTTCTCTAGCCGATATTCCCCACGGCGTGCTTGGTGTGGCTCAGGATGGCGTCGGTGATGAGGGGCCACAGCGGCACAGGCAGGTCGTGGCCCATGTCGCCCAGCACGAGCAGGTTGGCGCCCGGGATGAGCGCGGCCGTGCGCTCCCCGCCCGACAGCGTGACCAGCGGGTCCGCCCGCCCGTGGATCACGAGGGTGGGCACCTGCAGCTGCGGCAGGGTGTCGGTGCGGGGCCCCGACGCCACGACGGCGGCGAGCTGGCGGGGCGCGCCTTCGGGGTAGAAGCAGCGGTCGAAGGACTCCGCCGCCCACGTGCGGGTTCTCTCGGGGTCGAAATAGCGGGGGCTGGAGATCACGCGCCCCAGCGTGATGCCCCGCTCGATGTAGGCCTCGCGTTCGGGAGCGGGCGGCGTCAGCAGCGTCTGCATGGCCTCGGGCGTGGGCTGGCCGTAGTCGGCCTCGCCCGTGGTGGACATGATCGAGGTGAGCGTGCCCACCCGGGTCGGGTGGTCGATGGCCATCACCTGGGCGATCATCCCGCCCATCGACGCGCCCACGACGTGGGCCGTGTCGATGCCGAGGGCGTCGAGCAGGCCGACGGCGTCGGCGGCCATGTCCGACAGGTTGTAGGGGGCGTCGATGGTGCCGCCGCCCGCCATCACCGCCTGCATGAGGGCCATGAGGTCGACCTGCTGGCCGTCGTAGTGCGTCGACAGCCCGCAGTCGCGGTTGTCGTAACGGATGACGTAGCGGCCGCCGTCGGCCAAGAGCTGGCAGAACTCCTTCCGCCAGGTGATGAGCTGGCCGGTGAAGCCCATGATCAGCAACAGGGCCGGATCACCGGGGTCGCCGATCGTGTCGTACTCGATCTCGGCCTTGGTCGTCTCGACCGTCACGCGGGGCATCGGCGCAGTCTGGTGAGCGGCACACCGGTCGCGCAACCGGCCCTGGCTACCGTGGCCGCGATGGCGCCTGCGGGCAGGAAGGCCCCGGCGGTGGACGTCGAAGTCGGCGGGCGCACCGTGCGCATCTCCAACCCCGACCGCGTCTACTTCCCCGCTCGCGGCCAGACCAAGCTCGACCTCGCGCGCTACTACCTCAGCGTGGGCGACGGGATCGTGCGGGCGCTGCGGGAACGCCCGTGCATGCTGCACCGCTTTCCCGAGGGGGTGAGCGGCGAGAAGGTGCACCAGAAGCGCCTGCCCTCCGGTGCCCCGCCCTGGGTGACGACGGTGCGGGTGACGTTCCCCCGCTACGGCCGGCACGCCGACGAGCTGTGCGTCACCGAGTTGGCCCAGGTGATCTGGGCGGTGCAGATGTCGACGGTCGAGTTCCACCCCTGGAACTCCCGCCGCGCCGACACCGAGCACCCCGACGAGTGGCGCATCGACCTCGACCCGATGCCGGCGTGCCCGTTCTCGACCGTCCGCCGGGTGGCGCGCGTGGCCGGCGAGGTGCTGGCCGACATGGGGGCCGTCGGCTGGCCCAAGACGTCGGGGGGCCACGGCCTGCACGTCTACGTGCGGATCGCGCCCCGCTGGGGCTTCGGGGACGTGCGCCGGGCGGCGTTGGCCTTCGCCCGGGAGGTCGAGCGCCGGGCACCGGCCGACGTCACCACGACGTGGTGGCGCAAGGACCGTGACCCGGCCAAGGTGTTCGTCGACTACAATCAGAACGCCCGCGACCACACGATCGCCAGCGCCTACTCGGTGCGGGGCTCGCCCGAAGCGACGGTGTCGACGCCGATCCGATGGGACGAGATCGACGATGTCGAGCCCGGCGAGCTCACCCTGGCCACCGTGCCGGCGCGCTTTGCCCGCCTCGGCGACCTGCACGCCGGCATCGACGACGCCGTCTTCTCACTCGAGCCGGTGCTCGAGTGGGCCGAGCGCGACGAGCGCCAGGGCGCCGTGGATCCAGGCTCCGACGTCGCCACGTGAGCGCCTTGGGACGCCCGCACCCGGCCGCTTCAGTCACGAATCTGCACCTCGACGGTGCATCCGGCTGCCTGAGGCAGGAATCTGCACCAACTACGGCGGCGCGGAGCCGGGCGGCGCACCCATGGCCCCGACGTGGATGTCCCGGCGCCCGCCCTTCGCCGCTTCAGTCAGGAATCTGCACCTCTACGGTGCATCCGGCTGCCTGAGGCAGGAATCTGCACCCGCCCGAGGCTTCAACCGGCGGCGCGGATGCGGTCGAGCAGCCCGAGGTGTTCCCGCTCTTCATCGGTCTGTTCGCCGGCCCCGAGACCGTGCCCGACGAGGCCGTGGACCCC
>JBIOZN010000457.1:0-21147 GCA_044871175.1 Acidimicrobiales bacterium
GTACTCGTCCCGCCGCTGCAGGTACTCGCCGAACGTCTCGCCGGGCACGCCGTCGCCCCGGAGCCGGAAGTAGTCCTTGCCCAGGGCGACGGCTCGGCAGGTCTTGGCGTTGGTGGGCTGGTGCCCGACGGCGAACTGGGGCGCCGGCGCGCGCACCACCACGTTGCTCAACCGGCCCACCCCGGTGACCTCCACCTCGACCACGTCACCGTCTTCCATGGGCCGGGAGCGCCAGGGTGTGCCGGTGAGCACCACGTCGCCGGCCTCGAGGGTGATGTGGCGGGCGAGATCGGCCACCAGGTAGTCGATGCCCCACACCATCTCCGAGACGGGGCCCTCCTGCACCACGGTGCCGTTCAGCCATGTCCGCACCGTCGCCCGGCGAATGTCGACTCCGCTGACCAGACCGGGCCCGATCGGGCAGAACGTGTCCATGCCCTTGACCCGCAACATCGACCCGGCGTCGGTCTCGCGGAAGTCGTGGCAGCCCACGTCGTTGGCCGGCGCGAACCCTGCGAGGTGGTCCCACACGTCGTCAGGGGCAATGTTGCGCATGGGCCGCCCCACCACGGCGGCGATCTCACCTTCGTAGTTCAGCCACTGGGCGTCGCCCGGTCGCACCAGCGCCCCCCGGTGGGCATTGAGCGCGCTGGGCGGCTTGGTGAAATACGTGGGGGTGGCGCCCTCGAGCTCGGTGCCGAACTCCTCAGCCCGGCTCCGGTAATTGAGGTGGACGCACAGGATCTTGGAGGGCGCCACCGGCGGGAGGTAGGTCGCCTCGGCCTCCAGAATCCGACGACCGTCGTACAGCACGAGGTCGTCGCCCTCGGGGTGGCACCACTGCGCCGAACCCTCCACCAGCACGCGGCGGACCTCCCGCCGGGGACCGTCGAGCACCGACATGGCTAGCCCTCGGGAATGGCCTCGGTCGTGCCGCCCACGACCGAGAACGCCATCGAGTGGACATAGCCCGGGCCGACGGCTCGCGGGGTGAGGTCGGCGATCTCCTCGAAAGGTGACTCATCGAACTCCAAGGTGGCGGGCCCGGTCCACACCGTGCCCACCTGGAAGTCGGTGATCTTGCCCTTCTGGAACTCGTACACCGCCGGCCGTTCGGCGTCGATGGCGGGAAACAGCCGGGTGTGCAGCAGCGGGCGGGCCACCGACGCCGGGAAGAAGCCCTCCCGGGACTCCTCGAGCGTCACCATGGCCGTGACCAGCCGCCGCCCCCGGCTGGCAACCGTCCCCGCGAACACGCCGCCGGTCTCCTTCTTCGACCCACCCCGGCCCAGCTCGACCACCTTGGTCATGGCGATCTCCCCGAACTTCTTGGGAAAGCCCTGCACCAGTCCCCGCACCAGGGACAGATCGGAGTCGACCCAGATGTAGGGGATCCGCCCCCACTTCCGGTCCTGGTGGGTGCCGTAGAGGATGCAGTAGGCCTCGTGGTACTGGCCGGTACGGGGGTCGGCCTGGATGGCCGGGTTGGCGTCGGCCGCCGACGCCCAGTCGGCGAACACGAAGCTGCCCGACCCGTCGCCCGCCGGCTCCATGCCGGGCGGGAGCAGCGCCGCCACCCGGTCGGGGTCGGCGGTGAAGTCGACGGAGATGATGTCACCCGAGTAGTGCCACGGCGGCGGGGGCAGCAGCGACGCCTTGCCCGTGGTGCTCTGCGGCAACGTCCAGCCAGTGAGGGTCATCGCTCCTCCAAATGGAACACGACGTGCACCTGCCCGGTGCCCACTGAGTTCTCATAGCGCGAATACCGCTCGCCCCGGGCGGTGCACTCCCGGCCGCCGAGCGCTCCGGCCATGATCAGGTAATGGCCGAACCGGCCCTCGGGCGAGAAACTGCGGTATTCGGGGTAGGCCTCGATCGCGGCGGCGTGGTCGCCGGATTCCCACAGCTCCAGGATCTTGTGGTCGAAGGCGCGCGCCGGCGCGCTGTGGAGGTGCTCTTCGCCGTAACCGAGGTGCTCGCTGATCACGTCGCTGTCGTGGAAGGTGTGGCTCATCCCGCCCGAGGCGAGCACGGCGGCGCGCATCCCCTCGCAGGCGGCGATGGCCTCGCCCAGCACCTGGCCGAAGCGGAGGTACTCGGCCGCACCCGCAGTCTGCAGGATGCCGATGCTCAACACCCCCTGGTCGGCGCGCAACCAGTGCACGAGGTTGATCGTGGGGTAGTGCAGCGGCAGGTAGGCGCTGGTGGCGTTGGTGGTGCGCACGCCCCGCGGCTTGGCCAGCGAGTGGAGGGTTCGAGCCAGTTCGGGCGCCCCGGCGTAGTCGTAGGGCAGGTCGCTGATGACCCGGGGCACCTCCTCGCTGGTGTAATAGCCCCCGAAGTGGTCGGCCCCGGCGAACACATGCTCGAACGTGGTGAACCAGTGGGTGTCGACGATGACGAAGGTGTTCACCCCGCGCTCTTCCAGGTGCTGGCGGAGCCGCCGGAAGCCGGGCTCGACCAGCGTCGTGTCCTCGCCTCCGCCCAGCGCGATGCGCCGGCCCTGGTCGAGCATGACGGTGGGCTGATGGGCTACCACGGCGGCGGCGGCGATGCGCCCCGGTTCGCTCATGCGAAGCTCCCCCTCTTGACGGCGATGTTCTTGACGTCGCAGTAGAAGTCGAACGACCACGTGCCGCCCTCCCGGCCGATGCCGGACTGGCGAGCGCCGCCGAAGGGGGCGCCCAGGTCGCGCACGAAGAAGCAGTTGACCCACACCGTGCCCGCCACTATCTGCTCGGCCACCCGCAGGGCGCGCTCCTCGGAGCGGGAGTACACCATGGCGGCCAACCCGTAGCGCGTGGCGTTGGCTTCGGCGATGGCGTCGTCGTCGGTCGCGAACGTCTGCCAGGTGAGCACCGGGCCGAACACCTCGTGCTGCACGATCTCGTCGCCGGTGGTGACGTCGGTGAGCAGCGTCGGCTGGTAGTACAGCTCGCCCGCCGGGTGCGGCCCTCCCCCGAACACCACGGTGGCGCCGTTGGCCACCGCCCGGTCGACGAAGCCGGCCACCCGCTCGCGCTGGCGAGGGTGGATGAGCGGCCCCACGCGGGTGGCGAAGTCGCGCGGGTCGCCCACCGGCAGCTTGGCGGTGGCGGCGGTGACGCGCGCGAGGAAGTCGGCGGCGATGCTGCGCTCCACCAGTACCCGCGTCCCCGCCAGGCACACCTGGCCGGCGTTGATGAACTGGTGGGCGACGGTGGTGGCGGCGTCGTCGAGGTCGGCGTCGGCCAACACGATGAACGGCGACTTCCCGCCCAGCTCGAAGCTGGTAGGCGTCAGGTGGGCGGCCGCCGCCCGCCCGATGCTGGTGCCGGTGACGGTGGAGCCGGTGAAGCTGATGCGGGCGACCCGCTCGTCGTCCACCAGCGGCGCCCCCGCCTCGGCTCCGGTGCCCTGCACGACGTTGAGCACGCCGGGCGGGACGCCGGCCTCGGCGGCCAGGTCGGCCAGCACCGAACACGTGAGGGGCGCCCACTCCGGTGGCTTCAGCACGACGGTGTTGCCGGCGGCCAGGGCGGGGCCCACCTTCCACGTGCTGAGCATGAACGGTGCGTTCCAGGGCGTGATGAGGGCCGCCACCCCGGCGGGGTCGTAGCGGACGTGGTTGTCGACCACGGGCCCGGCGAAGGGCGCGTGGGCCAGGTCGCGGGCGAAGTCGGCGAAGAACTCGATGTTGTGGGCCGCCCGCTTCATCACGTTCTTGGTGTTGCCCACCAGCAGCGACCCGTTGTCGAGGGTCTCGACGATGGCGAGGTCGTCGTTGTGCTGGCGGATCGTCTCGGCCAGCCGCCGCAGGATCGGGTGGCGGCCCTCGGGGCCCAGCGCCGCCCACGCCGGGAAGGCGGCCTCGGCGGCGCCGACGGCCTGGCGCACCACGGCGGCGTCGCCCGCGGCCACCTCGGCCAGCCGCGCGCCGTCGATGGGGCTGCGCACCTCGAAGGTCGAACCCGACTCCACCCGATCGCCCCCGATGGCGTGGCGGGTGTCGACCGCCACCCCGCCGACGTCCACCGTGGCGGCCCGCTTGTCGGCCATCGTCACGGCTGCGCCACCTCTCCCAGCAGCTCGGGCACCAGGGTCCACTCTCGCTCGCGCTGGGCCACCATGTGGGCCACGCTGTACATGCGCGCTGCGCTGGCCAGGTAGAAGCGCTCGTACAACTCGCCGCGCGAGCCGAGGGCTGAGCCGGCGAAGTCCCAGGCGGTGCGGAACAGCTGCGCCCGTTCACGGGCGTCCACCTCGCCCGCCCCGGGCAGGTAGCGCTCGAGCCAGGGCCGCAGCGCCTCGTCGGCGAAGTCGGCCGCCGACGGGGTGGCCAGGAGGTTGTGGGCCCCGAGGTTCTTGATGATGTCGTTGGCGCGCACCATCCACCCCGGCATCGTCGGCCGGAGGGCGTGGAACGGCGCTTCGTTACAGAACCACGTGCCGTTGCCGAACTCGCGGGCGTCGGCCTCGGCCGCCCGGGTCGCGGCGCGGGTGAGGGCGGCGTAGCTCCACAGCTCGCCGAGCTGCTGGGTCACGTCGGGGCGGGCGCCGTTCATGGCATCGACCATGCGGGTGCACAGCTCGTAGGCGAACTCGAGCTTCAGCGCCGCCCGGATCGACGTCTGCTGCATGATGTTGCCCACCCAGCCCGACGTCATGAGCTTGTTGTAGACCTCGCTGTGGCCGTCGATGAACACCCGTTCCCGGGGCACCTCGACGTCGTCGAAGATGATGAACGCGTCCTGCTCGTCGAAACGGGAGGAGAACGGCCGGTCGGCGGGAGGGGCGTCGAGGCCGTAGTGGTCGCGACAGACGATCTTCAGGCCCGGGGTGCCCATGGGGATGGAGAAGGCCAGGGCGTAGCGGGCCGACTCGGACGACCGCGGCAGGGGCTGGCCCGGGTACACGGCGATCTCGTCGGCGAAGGGGCCGAGGGTGGCCAGGATGCGGGCGCCCCGCACGACGATGGCGTCGGCTGTCTCGCCCACCTTGTGCAGCGCCAACTCGCCGTTGACGCCCTCGATGTCGCCGACGGCCTTGTCGACGACGGGGTGGACGATGGTGTGGGTCAGCGCCAGGTCGCGCTCGGCGATGAACCGCTGGTAGCGCACCAGGTTCTCGGCGCCCTGCGCGTTGCCCTCGAGGGCCACCACGTCGCGGCGCCCGGCGAAGCCGGCGATGGTGAGGTTGACGTAGTCGGGCGTGCGCCCCAGCATGCCCATCGAGTACCGGGCCAGGCGCTCGAAGGCGACGTGGCGGCGGGCCAGGTCCTCGGGTGAGCGGGGGATGAGGTGACTCACGTTGACGACGTCGCCGCTGTCGGGATCCTCCCTGAGGCACTCCTGGGCATGGCTGTGCTGGTAGTCGAAGTAGCCGGCCATGCCGGCGACCGAGCCGGCGAAAGCAGGATGGACGGTGACATCGGCGACGCGCTCCCCTCCGAGCCACACCTCGCGCTCGTCGCGCAGTCCCTCGACGTACTCCTTACCGGTCCGAGCGGGCATCCTGGCACGATAGTTAGAGATCTAACTACGGTCAACCCCTACGATGAGCGGGTGTCCAGCTACGAGCAGGACGCTCGCCAGCGGCTGGCGGCGCTCTCCGACACCGACCTCGACCTCGACGTCATGACGGCGGTGTTCGACCTGTTCCGGGCCACGGGGCGCCTGCTGCAGGACTTCGAGGCCACCGTGCACCGGCCCGCGGGCCTCACGTGGGCGGGCTTTCGGGTCCTGTTCTCGCTGTGGGTCCGCCCCGACTCCTCGCCCGCCGACCTCGCCCGGCGGGCCGGCGTGTCCCGCCCCACGGTCTCCAGCGTGCTCAACACACTGGAACGCAACGGCTTCGTGACCCGGTCGCCCAGTCCGGCCGACGGCCGCCAGGTCACCGTGGCGCTCACCACCCGGGGGGCCGAGCAGGTGGCTGAAGCCTTCCGACGCCAACACCGGCGCGAGCGGGCGTGGCTGGCCGACCTGCCGGCCGAGCAGCGGTCGGTGCTCATCGCCGCCCTGCGGCATCTGCTCACCGTGCCCCCGCCTCCGGCTGACGGCTGAGGGCTGCCGGCCGCCGGCTGCTCGCGCCGGGGGCGTTACTTGGCGCGCTGGTCGAGGACGCGCTTGGCCTTGCCCGTGAAGCGGTCCAGGGATCCGGGCGGCACCGCCTGCATCACGGGCCGGACGCGCACGGCCTCGTGAACCCGCTCGCCCAAGGTCGCCACCGTGCCGGAGTCGTCGGCCTCGACCTGAATCGTCATGATGTCGTGCTCGCCCGCCTCGCGCGACAGCACTATCCGCCACTCCGACCCGGGCGGCAGGGCAGCGACGCACACCTCCTCGATCACCCTGGGATACACCAGGGCTCCCCGCACCTTGATCGCGTCGTCGACCCGGCCGAGCAGGGAGGTCAGCTTGGGCAGCCCCGAGCGGACGCCGCGGTGCCCGGGGATCTGGGCGGCCAGATCGCGGGTGCGGTAGCGGATCAGGGGCGAGCCCTCGCGGAACGGGGTCGACAGCGTGATCTCACCCAGCTCACCGGGCGCGACGGGCTCGTCGGCGTCGAGGGCCAGCACCTCCACCACGAAGTAGTGCGTGTTGACCTCGAGGCAGCCCGACAGCGGATCCTCGCTGTCACCGAAGGCCAGGATCGGGCCGCCCGTCTCGGTCGAGCCGTACATCTCCTGCCAGCGGAAGTGCGGCCCGAGGGCGAGGGCAACCTGCCGGCGGGCCTCGATGGTGGCGCCCTCGCCGCCGGCCAGCACCATCCGCAGGGGGACGCGGGTGAGGTCGGCGCCCGCCCCGCCGGCGCACTCGGTGAGCACCCGCATGAACGACGGCGTGGCCGCCAGCAGGGTGACCGGAAGCTCGACCAGCCAGTCGATCACCTGCTGCGGGTTGGTGGGGCCGGCGGGCAGGGTGCCGGCGCCGGCGGCGTGGGCCAGCTCCTGCAGGGAGGGGTGGCCGATCCACAGCCCGCCGCCGTGGGTGTTGAGCAGCACGTCGTCGCCGCCCAGGCCGAGGGCGCGCACCGCATGGCCGTACTGGATGCGCACGTCGTCCCAGTCCGACTCGGTGTAGCCGACGAACAGGCGCGCCCCGGTGGTGCCCGAGGTGGCCGACACGTGGTACATGCGGGCCAGAGGAACGGCCGACAGCGGGAACGGGCCGAAGCCGGCCAGGTCGGCCTTGGTGCACGTCGGCTGCTCGGCCAGGGCGAGTGAGCTGGTCCGGCGTTGGTGCTCGCGGTAGAAGGGCACCGCCCGGCGGGCCCGGGCGATGGCGTCCTGCATGGCGGCGTCGTGGGCGGTGACGTCGCCGATGTCGGGGGCGGCGGCATCCTCGACGTCCGGGGACGGGTGCGGCGGCACCGCCCCAGTCTTGGCGTCTCGGCGCGATTCCCGCCACATATGGCGGAAATCGCGCCGAGAGTTGGGTTCGGCGGCGGGTGTTACACCTGGTTGGTGAAGGCCCGGTTGCTCACCGACACGACCTGACCCGCATCGGCCAGGCCGAGGAAGCCCGCAATCGCCCACGCGCTCGAGTACAGCTTGCCGTTGTTGAACACGAGCCCCACAGGCATGGTCACGGGTGCCGCCGTCTGGGTGCCGTCAGGGGCGATCCGCACGATGCGGCCCACCGTCGCCGGATCGAGATCGGGGGGCGGCGGCTGGTCATCGGGCGGCGCGTTGAAGAGGACCTCGGACACGTACACCGTGCCGTCCCGTGCCACGGCGACCCCGGTGGGGGCAGTGAGGCCGGTGATCTCGCCGATCTGCTCGCCGGTACGGGCGTTCAGGATGTACACCCGCCCCTCACCGGGCACTTCCGACGCCAGCGCGCTGACGTACAGGGTGTTGTGCGGGCCGTAGGCCAACCCGGTCGGCACGGGGTCGCACCCGGCGTGCACGGCGTCGTTGTTGGGTGCGTTCTCGCAGACTCCGGTGGTGATGACCGGGGGCGCGAAGAAGGTGCTCACCTCGCCCGAGCGGGAGACCCGCAGCACGTCGTTGGCCCCGGCGTCGGCCACCAGAACGAAGCCCCGGCGGTCAGCGATCACCGAGAACGGATTCGACAATGAGTCCAACGGTGCGCCCGTGGTGGGGTCGAACTGGGTCTGGCCATCGGGGTTGTTGGCCAGCTCGTAGGCCGTCAGGTCGGCCACCAGCCGCGTCGACCCGTCGCGGCGGGCGACGAACAGCGAGGCGGCGCCCTCGACGGTCTGCGTGGGATCCTCCGAGCCGCCGGTGACGATGGCCAGCTTGTTCCCCACGGGCTCCACGTCGGCCGGGCCCGGCAGGCCGCTCACGACGACGTCGGTGGCGCCCGTGCGCACGTTGACCCGACTGACCTGCGCGGGCCCCCCGTCGATGCCCGTCTCGGCCACGTACACGTACCGGCCGCTGGCGCCCAGCCCGAACGGGCCGTTCAATCCAGAGGCGACGACCTTGATCGGGTCGTCGTGGTGCCGGCCACCCGCCGAGGCCGGCGTGGTCACCGCCACGCCGCTCGCCACTACCGCGAGCATCACGACCGCGCGGCGTCTCCATTGTCGGGTCATACGTCCCCTCCTGTCACTTTCTCCATTGGGTTTCGAGCCTCATCGTGAGACCCACAGCGCATCGTATGCCGAGATCATGGGCCTCGATTACATCGCAAAATTTCAACGCCAGCCGTGCCCATATCAGCTCTCGGAGTGAGCAGATTGTCCGATCAGTTGGGTCGTCAAAGACCCTCTTACTGTGACGAGAAGTGGCAACACCGCCACGAAGGGAGGCTCCAACGCGAACGACATCGGTATTGAGTAAAATTCGCCTGGTCACGACGGAGGCATTTCCAGGTCGGGGGTCGCGGGCTGTCCGAAGATCCGCTTCGGGGCGGCCCGGTCGGCTCTCCAGCCGTTCTCCACGCCGTCTCCAAGACCTTCCGCCGGCCTGTCCGTACGGTCGATCCCAGCAACCGCGCGCCGCCTGTCAGCGCCGCACGTCCCGTTGGGAGCACACGATGACCAGCCCGTCCCTTTCGACCCGCGCCATGACGGCCCGGCGCACACGCGCCGTGACGGCCCGAGACATCGAGCTGTTCACCGAGCTCACGGGGGACCGCAACCCCCTGCATTACGACGCCGAGCGGGCCGCGGCCTCCCGGTTCGGCGGCATCATCGTGCAGGGGGGCGTCACCTCCGGGCTGCTCAACGCGGTGGTCGCCGAAGACCTCCCCGGCCCGGGCAGCGTCTTCCTCCACGTCGACTGGCGCTTCCTGCATCCCGTGCGACCCGGCGACACCATCACCGCCGAGGTCGAAGTCCTGGCCGAACGCCGCGACAAGCCCATCTACGAGCTGCGCACCACCATCGTCAACCAGGACGGCACCGTGGTGCTCGACGGCCAGGCCACGGTGTACCGGGCCGCACTTTCCTGACCCCCCAGCCCCTCAGGGCGCCACGCGGCGGGCACGGCAACCAGTTCGGGCTGGCCCGGGGAGCCGCCGGCAGTTGAGGACGTGCTGCAGCCCGTCGTAGGTGGGGTCACCGACGTCGGGCTTCGGGTCGATAATGAGCCAGGGCTCGCGCTCGGCGGCCAGCACCTTGCCGGCGTGCCGGACGAGCGCCGCACCTCGGTGTGGCGTGGCCTGAGCGCGCACCGTCGTGGGCCCACAGCTCGCGCCGCTGGGGTGCACGGATCGAGCGCAAGGCGAGCAACTCTCGGCGACCAGTGCCAAGCGGCCTTGGTGCAGGGAACACCCATGTTCCACAACCTCGAGGTCGTCGAGGACCGTTTCGTGAGCGCGAGAACCCAATCCTCCGCGCTCGAGGCGTGGCCCGGGTCCTGCCCACGGGACCCCTCAGGTGGCGCCCGTGATCACATCGGCGGCGTCGATGATGCGATAGCTGTAGCCCTGCTCGGCCAGGAAGCGCTGCCGGTGGGCGGCGAACTCCTGGTCGTTGGTCTCGCGGGTCACCAACGCATAGAAGTGCGCCTGCCCGCCGTCGGTCTTGGGCCGCAGGATCCGCCCGAGCCGCTGGGCCTCCTCCTGGCGGCTGCCGAAGGTGCCCGAGACCTGGATGGCCACCGCCGCATCGGGCAGGTCGATGGAGAAGTTGGCCACCTTCGACACCACCAGCAGGTCGACCTCACCCGAGCGGAAGCTCTCGTACAGCTGCTCGCGCTCGGCCACCGGCGTGCGCCCGGTGATGAGCGGCGCGCCCAGCCGCGCCGCCAAGATATCGAGCTGGTCGAGGTACTGGCCGATGACGAGCGTCGGCTCGCCTCGGTGGCGGGCGACCAGGGCGTCGACGACGGCGAGCTTGGCGGGCGCACTGGCCGCCACCCGGTAGCGCTCGTCGCGTTCGGCCGTGGCGTAGGCCAGGCGTCGCTCGTCGGAGAGGGCCACGCGCACCTCCGTGCACGTCGCCGGTGCGATCCAGCCCTGGGCCTCGAGGTCGCGCCAGGGAGCGTCGTAGCGCTTGGGGCCGATGAGCGTGAACACGTCGCCTTCCCGCCCGTCTTCGCGCACCAAGGTGGCCGTGAGCCCGAGGCGCCGCCGGCTCTGGAGGTCGGCGGTCATCCGGAACACCGGCGCCGGCAGGAGGTGAACCTCGTCGTACACGATCAGTCCCCAGCCCTCGGCGTCGAACAGGTGCAGGTGGCGGTGAGCCCCCTTCTTGCGGCTGATGAGGATCTGGTAGGTGGCGATGGTGACTGGACGGATCTCCTTGCGATCGCCCGAGTACTCGCCGATGTCGTCGGGACTGAGGGTCGTGCGGGCCAGCAGCTCGCGCCGCCACTGGCGGGCGGCGACGGTGTTGGTGACCAGGATGAGGGTGCGCGCCGACACCTGGGCCATGGCGGCCAGGCCCACCACCGTCTTGCCCGCCCCGCAGGGCAGGACTACGACGCCGCTGCCGGCGGCCACGAAGCCGGCGACGGCCTCCCGCTGGTAGTCGCGCACCTCCCAGCCGCCGGTCGCCTCCACTCGCAGGGCGATCGGATGCGGAGTGCCCTCGATGTAGCCGGCGCGGTCGTCGGCCGGCCAGCCGGCGGCGAGGAGCGCCTGCTTCAGAGCACCCCGATGCGTGCTGTCGACGGCGACGGTGAGCGAGTCGGTCCGCACCCCGACCAGGGGCGCGACCCGGCGGTGGCGGATGACCTCCTCGAGCACGGGCTCATCGGCCGTGAAGGCGGCGCGCAGCACCATGCCGTGGCGTTCGTCGATCTCGAGCACGAGCCGGCCGAAGCGCCCCATGGTGTCGGCCACGTCGACCAGCAGGGAGGACGGGATGGCGTAACGCGACCACCGCATCAGGGCGTCGACGGCCTGCTCGGCATCGAACCCGGCGGCACGGGCGTTCCACAGCGCGAGAGGCGTGATGCGGAACGTGTGGACGTGCTCGGGCGAGCGCTCGAGCTCGGCGAAGGGCGCGATGGCCGCCCGGCAGGCCTCGGCGTCGGGGTGCGCCACCTCGAGCAGCAGCGTGGAGTCCGACTGCACCACGAGGGGACCCGGACGGTCGTCGGGCGTGCTCATCGGCGGTTCGCCTCCCGGAAGCTGATGCCGACGATGTCGTCGACGGCCAGGTCGTGCAGGTCGCCACGGGGCTCGGCGGCCACCGTGACCAGGCCCGGGGCGACATCGGTGACGCGGCCGGTGAGCGCCAGCAGACGGTCACGGTGGTCGTAGACCAGGAACTCGAGGGCCGAGCCGTGCGTGTGGGCGGCGCGGAGGATGTCTTCGAGCTCGGCGTCGCTGAACTCGCCGTCCAGGTCGAACGCGTCGTCGTCGACGTACCGACCGCCGTCGAACGCCTCGTCATGAACGACGTCGTCGTCCTCGTCGAACGCGTCGGCAGCGGAGGCGGGCAAAGCGGGGAAGGCGGGGAAGGCGTGTGCCTGGGCCGAGCCGTCCCAGAGCGGGCGATTGCGGGCCGGAGACGGCTCGAGCAGGCGGCGGGCCAGGGCCTCGGCGTCGGCGCCGAAGGCTGGCGCTCCGGGCACCGGTCGGCGGCGGGCGGGCTCGACGCGCTGCTGGCGGACGGCAGTGACCAGCACCGCGCCCTGCTCGTCCTCGGCGGCGGGCAGGAACCCGGCCTGGCGGAGCGCGTCGAGCAACCGGTCGGGGGCCACGGGGGCGACGGCGACCGTGGGCGCCAGCAACCGCAGCCCCAGCCGCCCCAACGATCGGTGGGCGACCGCTTCGGCCAACAGGCCGGGATCGTCCGACCGCACGTAGGCGCCGGCCGCGCTCACGCGCAACCCGCCCCAGCGCCGCGCCGTGTCCTCGACCAGGTAGGCGAGGGGCTGGGGGACACCGTGCGGGGCGTGGGCGGCGAGGAAAGCGAGGATGCCCTCGGGCGTGCGCCCGGCGTCGAGGCCCCGTCGCACCGACGGCGGCGAGAAGCGCAACACGAGCGCGGCGCCGTTGGACTCGGCGTCGGCCAGGAGGCGCAGCTCGCTGAGCAGCTGGTGTCCGACCCGGGCGTCGACCACGGCCGTGAGGTCGGCCTGCAGGATGATCTCGGCCGGTGGGGGGCGGAGCAGGTCGGCGGCGCGCCGGGCGGCCTCCGCCTCGTCGCCGTCGACGAGAGCCCGCCCTACCGATGACAGGGCCCCGCCTCCCGTGAACCCGAGCATGGCCGCCTCGTCGAGGACCCGGGCGACCACGTCGACGAGCGGGCCTGGTTCGCGTGGGCCTCCTGCGAGCGGGGCCCGCCACCGAGCGGCGGCGGCCGCCTCGGGCCCGGGGGCCGGCGCCCGGCCCGGCCCGAGGCCGCCGAGCATGGCCGCCACCGCCCGGCGGCGGGTGGGCTCGCCCTCGAGGTACCGGCCGACCACTGCCGGCGCCGGCCGCTCGTCGGTTGCGGATCGGAGCGTGGCGCTGGGGAAGGCCGGGTACGCCCACCAGGCGGCGGTCAGTGTGGTCCACTGCTCGGCCGGTGGCGCCGCCAGCCACTGGTCGGCGGCGTGCGTGGGGGCGACCTTGCGGCCCACGGCCGGGGGCAGGAGGCCGGCGGCGAAGGCGAACTCGAGCAGGAGGACGGCCCGCTCGGGGTCGACCTGGGCCGCCTTGGCCAACCGTTTGACCTCCCGGGTGCCCAGGCCGGTGGCCTTCAGTGGTTCGGCGGGGACCTCTCCGAGGGTCGTGAGCAGCCGGGTGATCGCCTGCACCGTGGACGCCGCCTGGTCGGCGGCCATCCGGTCGGCCGCCTCCTGCCCGACGTCGACGGACGGGACCTCGGTGGGCCGGGGTCGGGGAGCCGGGAGAGGCCAACCGCCGCGCACGGCCAGCCCCACCTCGCGCGGTATCTCGGCGGTGCCCCACCCCGTCGCCACCAGCAGGCCGTGCGCCAGCAGCCACTGGTGGGGGCCGGGGGGCGGGTTCGTGCGCCCGCCGATGCCCCAGCCGGTGGTGGGAAGCATGACGTGGGGTCGCGGGGCCTCGACGATGCGCCGGGCGGCCGGGTCGGCCCGGGCCAGCAGGCTTCTGACCCTGTCGCCGTCGACCAGGACGGCGGAGACGGCGTCGACGAGCGCCTGGCGGCTGGTACCGGCCGGCGCCGCGTGCAGGCGGGTGGCGACGGCCCGCAGCTCGTCGACCGGCCGGACGGCCAGCAGGTGGCGAGCGGACTCGCCCAGGCCCAGTGCGTTGCGCAGCACGGCGCGCACGCCCGGATTGAGACGGTGGGCGCCCTCGCCGGCGAACACCAGCAGGCGGGCGCGCAGCCCGGCGAGGGCGCGCTCGAGGTCGTCGGCGTCGGCCGACCCGGGCGGCATGGCCGCCAGGAGCTCGCGTGTGCCGGCACCCTCGGGGAGGCTGGCCAGCAGCTCGGCCACCTGCAACTGCCAGAGGTCGAGAGTGTGCAGTGCGCCATCCACCACGTGGGCCTGGCCGACCCGGTTGGCCAACTGCTCGAGGGTGCCCGGCGGGGACGCCAACAAGTCGGGGTGGTGGCGCAGGGCGGCGGCCAGCCCATCCACCCCCAGGCGCCGGAGGGCATCGGTGACCTTCACCGCCACGCGCTTTCTCCCGTACTCCGCACCGGATCGACGGTAGCGACCCGGCCGGGACCGATCGGCCATACCCCGGGCGGGCGGGATGGCGAGCGAGCGTCGCAGGATCTTGACCGGGTAACTGTCGTCACCTTTGGTCGTGGGACGACCGCAACTGGCGACTGTGTCACGCCCGCGCGACCGGCGGGCGGACCGGCGGAGGCGTCAGGCGGGGGCGTACACGACAGGGGCCCGGCCCCGAGTCGCCCGCGCCGGGTCGGGTCCGAGCTTGCGCAGGCGGGCGCTCTCGACCAGGTCTTCCACCGCGTTGCGCGCCGTCATCGGGCTGGCGCCGGTGGCCGCCACCACCTCGGCCAGGGTGAACGGCTCGGTGCGGGTGGTCACATGCGCCTGTATCGCCTCTCGGCCGATCGGGCGCGCTCGGGCCGCCACCTTGGTGACCACAGGACGCCGCGCCCGGCCGCGCCCCCCGAACCCGGCCGCTTCGAGGACGTCGTCGGGCACCCCCAGCTGGCGGAACGCGGCCGCGGGCACGTCGTTGGCGTCGGCCCAGCCCTTGGCGTGGGTGACGAAGCCCAGCTTCAGGCGCTCGCCGTCGGCCTGTTCGGCCCGGTCGAGCTCGGCCAGCAGCTTCAACTTGGCAATGGGATCGGTAGCTGCGGCCACGTCCTCACGCAGGGCATCCACGCGTGCCTTGTCGACGAGGAGGCTGGGGTCGTCCAGGAACTGGAGGTAGCGGCGGACGGACGCCTCGGCGTCGGCGCTGTCGGGCATGGGGTCGGCGGGGGTGGGGTCGGAGGGGGTGAGGTCGGGCATGGCGGGCTCCCGGTGCGGAAATCGGCCCCAGGTTACGGCCGCCGGCCGCCCGCCGGAGAGTCGGCCAGGTCGCGCAGGGCGGCGATCCCGTCGTGCACGTCGGTGAAGCGGGTCGTGAGCGCCGCCAGCCCGAGGCGGATGCCGTCGGGCGGGCGGAAATCGGGGATGACCCCGGCGGCCACGAGCGCGTCGCAGAGGGGGGCGGCGCCAGGGTGGGTCACGGTCACATGCGAGCCGCGGCGGGCGGCCGCACGCGGCGATCCGAGTCCGAACCCGAAGGGCACCAGCCAGGCGTCGATCAGCTCGATGGCGTACGCGGTGAGCGCCATGCTCTTGGCCCGCAGGCCGTCGAGCCCGGCCTCGGCGAGCAGGCGCACGCCCTCCTCCGCCGCGACCAGGCCG
Source organism: Acidimicrobiales bacterium (assembly GCA_044871175.1). Lineage (GTDB taxonomy): Bacteria > Actinomycetota > Acidimicrobiia > Acidimicrobiales > Ilumatobacteraceae > JBIOZN01. The sequence goes on from JBIOZN010000457.1 coordinate 15,206, forward strand.
AGGACGGGAGCGGTGCCCGTGAGGAAGCGACGGGCGTCGGGCAGGGGCGTGAACGGTCGTTGCATGGCGAACATGTCGTCCTGGGCCCACCAGCCCTGGATGGGCGAGCGCAGCTCCCGCTGGAGCGCGTGGGCCACGTACAGGTAGGCGGGCGCCCCCGGGCCGCCGTTCAGGTACTTGTAGGTGCAGCCAACGGCGAGGTCGGCGCCCCCGGCGTCGAGGTCGACGGGGACCGAACCGCCGGAGTGGCACAGGTCCCACAGCACGAGCGCCCCGGCGTCGTGGGCGAGGGCGGTGATGGCGGGGAGGTCGGCGATCGCCGCGCTGCGGTAGGCGACGTGGGACAGGCTCACCAGGGCGACGTCGTCGTCGAGCACGGCGGCCACGTCGGCCGGTTGCGGTCCGTCCACCGTGTCGGCCTCGATCCATCGGAGCTCGAGTCCCCGTGCGGCCACGATCCCCTCGAGGACGTAGCGGTCGGTCGGGAAGTTGTCCCGGTCGGTCACCACCACCCGGCGCCCGGGACGAGCATCCAGCGCCGCCGCCGCCAGCTTGTACAGGTTGACGGTGGTCGAGTCGCTCACCACCGTCTGGCCGGGGCCGGCGCCGAGCAGGGCGGTGCCGATGAGGTCGCCCACCCGCGCCGGCAGGTCGAGCCAGCCTTCGGTCCAGCTGCGGATGAGCCGGTCCCCCCACTGCTGCTCGACGACGGCCGCCAGCCGGGCCGCCGTGGATCGGGGCAGGCGGCCGAGCGAGTTGCCGTCGAGGTAGACGAGGCCGGGATCGGGGAGAACGAAGCGGTCGCGGAAGGAGGCGAGCGGGTCGGCGGCGTCGAGCGCTTCGGCCGTCGCCCGCGCCGCCGCCGTGGCCGTCACGAGCCGGACGCCGTCGCTGTCACGAACCCGTCGCCGTCGCCGTCACGAACCCGAGTCGGGCCGGGGCTCCCGGGGCAGGCCGAGCACGCGCTCGCCCGCGATGTTGCGCTGGATCTCGGCCGTGCCGCCCCAGATGGTCTCGGAACGGCTGAAGAAGAACGACGAGATCATCGGCGCCACCGGGTAGCCGGGGCGCTTGCGGTCGCCCCGCTGGACACCCGGCCAGCTCTCGGGGCCGGCGGTGGCGAGGAGGCTGTCGGCGCCGGAGATGTCGAGGGCCAGCTCCATGGCGTCGCGGTGCATCTCGGACCAGAACATCTTGTTGGTGGCCCCCAGCACGGCCACACCCGGGTCCTTGCGCTCCGACACCGTGGCGCTGAGGCTGCGCAGGCCGTTGATCTTGAGGATCTCGATCTTGGTGCGGAAGCCCATGAGTCGCTGGCGCACCACCGGGTCGCTGATCCGCCCGTTGGCCCGCGCCGTGGCCACCATCAGGTCGAACTCCTCGCCGAAGCGGCGCCAACTGGTGGTGGCCGACATCCCCCGCTCGTGGGCCAGTGTGGTGTTGGCGACCGCCCAGCCGTTGTTGACGCCGCCCACCACGTTGTCCTTGGGGCAGCGGGCGTTGTCGAAGAACACCTCGTTGAACTCGGCCGTGCCGTCGGGCTGGGTGATCGGGCGCACCTCGATGCCGGGCTGGCGCATAGGCACGAGCAGGTACGAGATCCCCTTGTGCTTGGGGGCGGCGGGGTCGGTGCGGGCGAGCAGGAAGACGTAGTCGGCGAACTGGGCCTGGGTCGTCCACACCTTCTGGCCGTTGACCACCCACTCGTCGCCGTCGAGCACCGCCGAGGTCTTGAGGCTGGCCAGGTCCGAGCCCGAGTCGGGCTCGCTGAACCCCTGGCACCAGCGCGCCTCGCCCTGCAGGATCTGGGGGAGGAACTGACGCTTCTGCTCCTCCGTCCCCCACTGCAAGATGGTGGGCCCCACCAGCGTGTCGCCGAAGAAATCGGCCCGCAGGGGCGCCTTGGCCCGGGCGAACTCCACGGCCAGCACGACGTTCTCCATCACCGACAGGCCCTTGCCCCCGTACTCCTCGGGCCAGGAGGCGCAGATCCACCCGCCCTCGTACAGCTTGTGGGGCCACTCCCGGTTGAACCGTTCGCGCTCCTCGCCTTCGAGGGCGAAGCCGGGCTCGAACCAGCCGTCGGGCAGGTTGTGCTCCAGCCAGGACCGGATCTCCTTCCGGAACGCTTCGGCTTCGGCGGGGTAGGTGAGGTCCATCCGCCTATCTTGACCCACGGGTCAAGTCGGGCGCCACGCCCGAACGTCCCGAGGCCGAGGTCAGCCGGACAGGCCCGCCACCGCGGCGGCCCGGGCGAACACGGCGTCGAGCATGGGCTCGGTGAGTCGCCCGGTGAAGGTGTTCTGCTGGCTGGGGTGGAACGAGCACAGCACGAGGCGGCCGTCGGCGAGCGGCGCCTCGACCCCGTGCCCGAACCGGGGGCGGGGCCGCAGCCCCACCACGCCACTGACGACGTCGTAGGCGAACTGGCCCAGGCACACGATCACCCGCACGTCGGTGAGCACCGCCAGCTCCCGCTCGAGGTAGGGCCGGCAGCGGTCGCGCTCGGACGGCGTGGGCCGATTGGCGGGCGGGGCACACCGCACGGCGGCCGTGAGGTACGCGCCCACCAACGCCTGACCGTCGTCCCGGGCGACGCTGGTGGGCAGGCGAGCCAGGCCGGCCCGGTGCATCGCCCGGTGGAGCCAGTCGCCAGACCGGTCGCCCGTGAACACCCGGCCCGTGCGGTTGCCCCCGTGGGCGGCGGGCGCCAGCCCCACCACCAGCACGCCGGCCGCCGGGTCGCCGAACCCCGGCACGGGGCGCCCCCAGTAGCCCTCCCCGGCGTGGGCGGCGCGCTTCACGCGAGCCACCTCCTCGCGCCACGCCACCAGGCGCGGGCAGGCCCGGCACCGCACCACGTCGGCGGCGATCCCGTCCAGGTCGTCGTCCCCGGCGGGGGAGATCACGGGGGGCGACTGTAGGTTGAGGCGCCGAACCCCATGCCCGCTCGCCCGTCCGCTCGCTCGCGCCCCAAGCCCCCGCCCCCGACACTCATCCTGCTGGTGCGCCACGGCCAGACCGCCACCACGGGCAAGGTGCTGCCCGGGCGCACGCCCGGCCTGCACCTGTCCGACGCCGGGCAGGCCCAGGCCGAGACGGTGGCCAAGCGCATCGGCGAACTGAAGACGGTGGACGGCGTCTACGCCTCGCCCCTCGAGCGCACCCGGGAGACGGCCGCCCCCATCGCCCGGGAGCGGGGCATGAAGGTCGTTGTCGAGCAGGGCCTGCTGGAGGCCGACTTCGGCGAGTGGACCGGCGGCGAGCTCAAGGCGCTGGCCCGCACGCCCGAGTGGGTCACCGTCCAGCGGTACCCGAGCGGGTTCCGCTTCCCGGGCGGGGAGAGCTTCGCCGAGATGCAGCTCCGCATCGTCGCCACCCTCGAGCGCCTGCGCGCCCGGCATCCGGGGGGCGTCGTCGTGGCCGTCAGCCACGCCGATCCCATCAAGGCGGCCGTCGCCTGCGCCCTCGGCACCCACCTCGACCTGTTCCAGCGGATCGTGATCTCACCCTGCTCGGTCACCGCCATCGCCTACAGCGCCGGCGGCCCTACCGTCCTCACCGTGAACTCCACCGGAGGATCGCTGGCCGAGCTGCGGCCGAGCTGACCCGACCGCGACCTGAGCCGCCGGCGCCGGCCGCCGGCCTCAGCCGCCGACAAGCCCAGAAGGGAGGCAACGTGGATCATCGCCTCGAGTTCGACACCGTCGACGTGTTCACCGCCGGCGCCGTCGGGCGTCCGGGCCAACGCGTCTTCTACCTCCAGGCGCGGGCCGACTCGCAGGCCGTGTCGTTCAAGTGCGAGAAGCAGCACGTATCAGCCCTGGCCGAGTACCTGGCCGGCCTGCTCGCCGACCTCCCCCAGCCCGAGTCCAGCAGCGCCGCTCCGGCGGAGCTGGACGAGCCCGTGACGCCGCTGTACGTCGTGGGGCCCATCGGCGTGGGCTTCGACCCCAGCGCCGACCGCTTCGTGATCGGCATCGAGGAGCAGGTGGCCACCAACGACGAGGGTGAGCCGGTCGACCCGGAGGAGTACGAGCAACGGGGCATGGTCCGCCTGCTCATCACGCGGGGCCAGGCGGCGGCGTTCATCGCCCGGGCCGAGGTCCTGATGTCGGGCAGCCGGCCCCGCTGCCGTTTCTGCGGCGGTCCCATGGACCCTGACGGCCACCCCTGCCCACGCATGAACTGAACCCCATGGGGCCGGGGATGGACGAGCGGGAGGCGGCGCTGAGCTTGCTGGCTGAGGGTGAGGTCGAGGTCGAGGGGCGCATGCCCTGGAGCTCGAACGCCACCTTCCTGGTCACCGTCACCGCCGGCGAGGCCTGCACCCGCGCCATCTACAAGCCGATCCGGGGCGAGCGCCCCCTGTGGGACTTCCCCTCGGGGCTGCACCGGCGGGAGGTGGCGGCCTGGGAGTTGTCCGAGGCCCTGGCGTGGGCGCTGGTGCCGCCCACGGTCCGGCGCACCGGCCCCTTCGGTGAGGGGTCGCTGCAGCAGTTCGTCGCCGCCGACTTCGAGCAGCACTACTTCACCCTGCACGAGAGCCGCCCCGACCTGCACGACCGCCTGCGCACCGTGTGCGCCTTCGACCTGGTGGTGAACAACACCGACCGCAAGAGCGGCCACGTGCTGCTCGGGCTCGACGGCCACATCTGGGGCATCGACCACGGCCTGTGCTTCGCCGCCGAGCCGAAGCTGCGCACCGTCATCTGGGACTTCGCCGGCGAGCCGGTGCCCGACGACGTCGTGGCCGCCGTCGCCACCGTCGCCGACGAGGTCCCGCCGGCGGTGGCCGAGCTGCTCGACGGCGACGAGGTCACGGCGCTGCGCCGGCGCGCCGGCGCCCTCGTGACCCGGCCGACGTTCCCCCACGACCGCACCGGCCACCGTTACCCCTGGCCGCTCGTGTGAGCGGCGACGAGGCGGAACGACCTCCCGTGGGTGAGGGCGACGCGGCCGAGTTCGACCGCCTGGTCGAGCGGGCCGACCTCGACGAGCTGGTGCGGGCGGTCGACGTCCTGGGTGAGCGCCGCGACTGGGAGGGCCTGCTCGACCTGCGCCGGCGGTGCCGCTTCGCCCTGGGCACGGGCCGCCAACTGTGGCCGGTGGGGGCGCTCATCGAGTACCGGGTGGCGCTGCGGGCGCCGGCGGCGTGGGCCGCCCAGGTGCTCGCCGAGGACGCCGGGTGGTTCGCGCCCGGCCCCCTCACCGAGGTGGCCGCCTCCACCCACGCCTGGGCCGAGCTGGCCGAGCACCTCGAGCCCGGGGCCGTGCGCACCGCGTTCTGTGCCCACGAACGGGTCGTGCGGGGCGAGGACCTCCGGGGCGATGCCCGGGTCGACGGGCGTGTCCTCGAGGTGCCCCTGGCCCTCGCCGCCTGGGAACCCCGCTACCCCCTGGCCACCTACCGGGACGACGGCGCCGAGTTCCCCGCGCCCCCGCTGCCTGCCCCGCGCCCGGTCGCGCTTCCCGCGCCCGGCCCGGCGGCCGATGACCGCCCCACGCTCGAGGCCCTGCGCGCCCTGGTGGAACCGTGGGCGACGGGATCCAACGGGCGGGTCGAGGTGGTGGCGGTGGAAGGCCGCGCGCTGGGCGCGGTGGCCGCCCTCGGCCCGCCGTCCGACCGGGTACGCGCCGTCGAGATCCGCCCCGCCGCCGCCCTCGGCTGGCTGGCGTGGGCGGGCGCGTCAGGAGGCGCCCACGGGCGCCGGCGGGGCATGGCGACCGGGCGCTCCGGCGCCTGGTGGGTGCTGACGGCCCTGGCCGGGTGGTCCGACGAGGGGGCGCCGCACCCTGACGAGCTGGGCGCGGTCGCCGGCGAGCTGCGCTGGTGGTGGTGGGACGCCACCGAGCCGGCGACGGGCTGGCGGCTGCAGCTGGCCGTCGAGGATCCGGCCGACGGCCTCGCGTGGGCCATCGCCGCCTCCGACGCCGCCTGA
>JBIOZN010000458.1:0-4569 GCA_044871175.1 Acidimicrobiales bacterium
GCCCCGGCTCCTCGGCTTGCGGAGGGGTGACGGGCTCGGAGGGCGCCGGACCGGGCTCACCGCCGGGCACACCGGGCAGAAAGTCGTCCGAAGGCGGGCGGGGGTCGGGTTGGGACGGCGGAACCACCGGGATCGTGTTGTCGGGCACCCGGATGATCGGCGGCACCGTCGGGGGTGGGGCCGTGGTGGTGGGCGGGGCCGTGGTGGTCGTGGTGGTGGGCGGGGCCGTGGTCGTCGTGGATTCACCCGGCGCGGTGGTGGTGGTCGTCGGGTCGCCCGGCGCCGTCGTGGTCGTCGTGGTTCCGCCCGGCGCGGTCGTGGTGGTTTCGCCCGGGGCCGTCGTCGTGCTCGGGGGCGCCGTCGTGGGCTCGCCCGGCGCCGTCGTGGAGGTGGTGGTGGCCTCGGTGGACGGCGGCGCGCTGGTGGGCACCTCGCCGGTCGGGGGCGGGCTGCTCGGCGGTGCGCTGGTGGGTGTGTCGCTGGTCGGCACCTTGGGGTCGGTGGGATCGGGGGCCACCGTCGGGGGGACCGCTCCGGTGGTCGTCGGCGCGCTGGCCGTGGAACCCGGACCCGAAGGCTGTGGATCGGGTTCAGGGTTGGGTTGATCCGGGGCTGCGGTGACGGGCGCGGGCTCGGGCGCGGGCGCGGCCTTGGGCTCCGGGGCCGGCGGGGGCGCGGGCTCGGGCGCCGGGGCGGGCTCGGGCGCCGGGGCGGGCTCGGGCGCGGGCTCGGCGCGGGGAGCGGGCTTGGGCTTGGGCTGCGCGCGCGGCTCGGGCGGAGGCGCCGCTGGAGGCGCGGTGGCCGCCGGCTCGGCCGCCGGTTGCGACGAGGGGGACGCCGCCGCCGGCGCGGCCTGGGCGGAGGGCACCGCCGGGCTGGTGGGGCACGTGGTCTCGGTACCGTCCGCCGCCGGCGGGCAGGCCGCGGCCAGCGCGCGCAAAGCGAGGGCATCGGTGCTGGCCCCAGCCGTACGCGGTGGTGCAACCGCCACGGCCGGGGTGCCGGGGCCGACGAGACCCACGAGCGTGGCCCCCACGCCCAGCACCACGCTGCGTTTGCGCATCCTGCTCATCTCACTCCCCGTTGGTGACTGCACCTGGTTGTGACGTCACCTGGACGTCGATCCGTTCCTTCGGTCGCGTCGAACAGCCCGCCACAACGGACCGCCCGAGGGACGCCGCAGAGTACCGTGTCTCGCCCCGACCTGCGCCGCGGCACGCGGTCGGGGATCGTGAACTCCTGGCTGATGATGGCGCCTCGTTACGCTCGCCGCCATGGGCCTTCTGCCCTTGGATCCCGATGCGCTGCTGTCCACCACCAGGGCGGTGCGCCAGCGCCTCGACCTCCGTCGGCCCGTGCCCGACCAGGTTGTGCGCGAATGCGTCGCCCTGGCCCTGCAGGCGCCATCGGGTTCCAACGTCGTCACCATGGAGTTCGTGGTGGTGCGCGATGCCGAGCGGCGGGCCGCCATCGGTGAGCTCTACGCCCAGGCGTGGGCGATCTACGAGCAGTCGCCGATCTTCGCCGGCGCCTTCGAAACCCACGGCGCCGCTGGGCGGGCCCGCCACCAGCGAGCGGTCGACTCGGCGCGGCACCTGGCCGAGCACCTGGGTGAGGTGCCGGTGCTCGTTGTCGGGTGCACCACGGGCGGCCGGCTCGACCGGGCCCCCGCCATACTGGCGGCTTCCATGCTGGCCAACATCCTTCCGGGGATGTGGAGCTTCATGCTGGCGGCGCGAGCGCGAGGGCTGGGCACGGCCTGGACGACCTTGCATCTGCTGAAGGAACAGGAGGTGGCCGACGCCCTCGACATCCCCTCCGAGCGTGTGCAGCAGGTGTGCCTGACGCCGTTGGCCTACACGATCGGCACCGACTTCCGCCCCGCCCCGCGGCCCGAACCCGAAACCGTCATCCACTGGGACACCTGGTGATGGACGCCGCCCTGCGGGCGGCCGCCCTGGCGGCGAGAGGTTTCATGCCCCCCGAGGAGGGTGACGCCCTGCACCAATGGGCGCTCGAAGCGGCCCACCGTCGCCCCGCCCGGCCGCTGGTGGAAGTGGGTTCGTACTGCGGGCGCTCCACCATCTGGTTGGCGGCGGCGGCGCGCGAAGCGGGCACCGTGGTGTTCGCCGTCGACCACCATCGAGGCTCGGAGGAGAACCAGGCGGGCTGGCAGTGGCACGATCCCACGCTGGTCGATCCCGTGGACGGGCGCATCGACACCCTGCCCTCGTTCCGGCGCACGATGGCCGCCGCGGGACTGGAGGGCGCGGTCGTGGCCGTCGTCGGCGACTCGCCCGTCGTCGCCCGCTTCTGGTCGACACCGGCGGCGCTGGTGTTCATCGACGGCGGCCACGGCGTCGAACCGGCACGCGCCGACTACGCGGGCTGGGCGCCGCACGTCGCCGTGGGCGGGTACCTGGCCATCCACGACGTGTTCCCCGACCCCGCCGACGGCGGCCGCCCGCCCTATGAGGAGATCTACCTCCCGGCCCTCACGTCCGGCCACTTCACCGAGGTCGGCGCGGTCGGGTCGCTGCGGATCCTCGAACGCTCCTGACGCGGCACTTTCGTCTCTTTCGGTCGGAAGGCGACCGGAAACGACGACTGTCGCGCGTCGGGATCACCGGAGCGCCGCTCGCGGCAGCGGTTACGGGGCGCTGCGCCCGCCGGGTGCAGACGGTTGCGCGCCCGCCGGGCCGGCGAACAGCCCGGCGGCCGGCGACGCGCCGGCGAGGGCGTCGGCGGCCAGGACGATGGCGGCCGCGGTGTAGGCCGTGCGCTCGTTGCCGGGGAACGACAACCGCTCGGGGTGCACCAGGCCGGTGAGGTAGGACCCGTCGTCGCCCCGGTGCGGGCCCGTCCACGCCAGCAGCGCGGTGGCGCGCTCGGGGAGGCCGGCGACGACATGGGCGAGGGCGCACTCGGCCGTCTCGGCCGCTGTCACCCACGGCTCGTCGTGCACGCAGCGCACACCCAGGCCGGGCATCACGAACTCGTCCCACCGCCGGGCCAGCCGGGCCCGGGCGGCCTCGCCGGTGAGCACGCCGGCGAGCACGGGGTAGTACCAGTCCATGGCCCAGCGCCGCTTGGGCGCGAAGACGTGCTCGTGCTCGCGGATCACGGTGGCCAGCGACACCTCGGCCAGCTGCCAGCGGGGCCGCACCTCGCCCACCACCTGGGCCAGGCGCACCGCGCACCCCAGCGCGTGGACGATGGACGACGAGCCCGTGAGCAGCGCGAACGTCCAGGGCTGCTCGTCCACCTCCCGCGCCCACACGATCTCGCCCCGCTCGGTCTGCAGGCTCACCACGAAGTCCATGGCGGCGGCCACCACGGGCCACAGCTCGGCGACGAATCCCTCGTCGCCGGTGAGCAGCCAGTGCTGCCACACGCCCGTGGCGACGTAGGCGCACACGTTGGTGTCGAGCTTGGCGTCTTCGACCTCGAGCCGACCGTCGACCTCGACGTAGTAGTTGTGCCAGCTGCCGTCGGGCCGCTGGGTGGCGGCCAGCCAGTCGTAGGCGCGCTCGGCCTCGGGAAGAAGGCCGGCCACCGCCAGCGCCATGGCCGCCTCGACGTGGTTCCAGGGGTCGCAGTGGCCCCCGGGGAACCAGGGGATCATCCCCGAGGGCCGTTGCAGCGAGGCGATCCACCCCGCCGTGGCTGCCACCTCGTCGCCGCTGAGGGCACCGGGGACCGCGGGCAGGGGCCACGAGCGCGGGCGCGCCGTCGCGCCCCTGACGAGCGGCGCCGGGTCGGGGACGGCGGCCATCAGGCGGCACTCGAGCGGGTGGCGTACACGACCAGGCTCTTGTCCAGCACCGGGTTCAGCAGCCGATCGGCCACGCGTGTCACCTTCGGGCGCGAGACGATGTCCCACTCCAGCAGGCGGCGGTAGGCGCGCACGGCGGCCTGATCGTCGCGCTGCGGGCCGACGAGGCAGCGCAACCACCAGTACGGCGAGTGCAGGGCGTGGGCGTGGTGGGCGGCGCCCGGGCGGAAGCCGGCGGCCCGGAGCTGGGCGCGCAGCGGCCGGCGCCGGTAGATGCGGACGTGCCCGCCGGGGACGGCGGGGGCGTGGTAGTCGGACGACAACGCCCAGCAGATGCGTTCGGGCAGGTACGCCGGGACGGTGACCGCGATCGTGCCGCCGGGACGGACGACACGGGCGAGCTCGGCCAGGGCGGCGTCGTCGTCGGCGATGTGCTCGAGCACCTCGGCGGCGATCGCCCGGTCGAAGCTGGCGTCGGCGAAGGGGAGCCGGGTGGCATCGGCTTGCACCGGTCCCGCTTCCTGGTCGGCGGCGATCTCGCCCGCGTCGACCAGGGACGAGAACGTGGCCGTCACCTCCTTCAGCTCGGTGTCGGACACGTCGACGGCCGTGACGACGGCGCCGAGGCGGGCGGCTTCGTAGGCGTGGCGCCCGAGCCCGCTGCCGAGATCGAGGAGGCGCTCGCCCGGGCGCACGCCGAGCCACGCATAGCGCGCCGTCAGCACGCCAGCGGTCCCGATTGCCCCGCTCCGCCCGTTCCGCCCGTTCCGCCCGTTCCGCCCGTTCCGCCCGTT
>JBIOZN010000459.1:0-16156 GCA_044871175.1 Acidimicrobiales bacterium
TCTCCTCCCAATAAGGACGGTAAACGGAGATCAACGACGACAATGGGTCGGGATGCGTCTGTAATTGGCCTGGTCAGGCCGACTTCGCGATAGAGATCCGGGTTCGATTACCCAACATCGTCCGGTCTCGGGGCGGGTTGATGCCGGTAATCCCCCGAAGCTGAGCCCCACGGTTGCAGCCGCTGCCACGAACCCGAGCCGTTCGCATACCTCGGCGATGACGGGCACGAACTCCGCGGCAGTGAGGTCACAACGTCCGTGAGCCCATAACCAGGCCGCGAGAACGTCAACGGGCGATAGCCCAGCTCGGCATCGAGGGCGGCACACATGGGGGTCGCCGCCGTAGCGTGGCCGCCGGGAAGCACAGGACGACTTCCCCCAGCCCGGTGCGATCGCGACCTCGACCGGGCCTACCGACGTGCCCACGACCCGCGTCTGCATGCAGCAATTCTGCTGGCGGGCGCTCCGGTCGGGCGCCACCCTCCACCGTCCCTTCCCAGTGAGCGATCGCTTGACGTCGCAGCCGGTTCCTGGGAACACGGGCGCTTCGTTCAGGGGCCTGGGCCTTCGTAGCGACGCACGAGCCCTCCTTCGGCCGGGAGGTTGCCGTTCTCCACACCGAGGTTCTCATATGGTTCTCACGGAGCGTCTCGCCGTCTCGGCCGCCTCGGCCGCATGCCCTGCCGACAGGGCTTTTGCGGCTGGCGGGGCAGGGCTCGAACCTGCAACCCCCTGATCCAAAGTCAGGTGTTCTGCCAGTTGAACTACCCGCCAGGGCGGGTCCAGGGTAGTCGAGGCCCGATGTCACACCGCCGCCCGAGAGGCGCAACTGTGGGCCGAAACGGTTGTGTGACGACAGCTTGTGACGACTGTCGGCCGAGGACCCCGCCTTGTCGTCCCCTCCCGTCACCCTTTCTGCACACCCCCTCTGCTACAACCGATCCATGAGCAGCCGACCCGTCTGCGCCATTGTCCTGGCGGCGGGGCAGGGCACCCGCATGCGCTCGTCCCGCCCCAAGCCGCTCCACTACCTGTGCGGCCGCCCCATGCTCGCTCACGTGCTCGACGCCCTGCGCGACGTGCCCCTCGCCCGCACGGTCGTCGTCGTCGGCCACGGGGCCGAGCGCGTCATCAAGAAGCTCCCGGAACTCGCCCCGCCCGCCATCGCCCCCCGCCTCGAGTTCGTCGAGCAACGAGTGCAGAGAGGTACCGGCGACGCCGTCAGCGTCGGCCTCACCGCCTTGGCCCACGATGACGTCGACGACGTCGCTACCGCCATCGTGATGCCGGGTGACACGCCGCTGGTGCGCCCCGAGACTATCAATGCCCTGGTCGCCGCCCACGACGCCACCGATGACGCCGCCACCATCCTCACCGCCTGCCTGCCCGACCCCACCGGCTACGGCCGCGTCATCCGCGGCAAGGACGGGCGCGTCTCCCACATCGTCGAGCACGGCGACGCCAGTCCCGAGGAGCGGGCGGTCGACGAGGTGAACACCAGCATCTACTGCTTCCGGCTCGACCTGCTCGCCCCCTCGCTGCGGCGGCTGTCGCCCGACAACGTCCGCGGCGAGTACTACCTCACCGATGTCGTCGGCGTGCTGCGCAGCACAGGCCATTCCGTCGGGGCGTTGCGCCTGGCCGAACCCATCGAGGTCATGGGCGTGAACGACCGCGTCCAGCTGGCCGAGGCCGAGGCCGAGCTGCGCGATCGCACCAACCGGCGCTGGCTCCTGGCGGGCGTCACCATGGTCGACCCCGGGCGCATCGCCATCGACGTCACTGTCGAGCTCGCCCCCGACGTGACCCTGTTCCCCGGCGCCACGCTGCAAGGCGCCACCCGCATCGGCCCCGGCAGCGAGATCGGGCCCGACGCCCAACTCGTCGACACCGCCGTCGGCGCCGACGCCGTGGTCCACCACACCGTCGCCCACTCGGCCCGGGTGGGCGACGGTGCGCGGGTCGGGCCCTTCGCCGCCCTCGAACCCGGGTGCGTCGTGCCGCCGGGAACCGTCACGGGCGCCTTCTACACTGGTCACGCCGACTGAGCGCCGACCCGGAGGCATCGTGGAGGGATCGTTGGAACGCGTCACGAAGAAGCGGCTGGCGCTCTACTCCGGCCGGGCCCATCTGGCCCTCGCCCAGGAGATCGCCGACCACCTCGACGTCGAGTTGGGCGACCCGGGGCTGGTGCAGTTCGCCAACGGCGAAGTCCGGCCCCGCTTCGGGGAGAGCGTGCGGGGAGCCGACGTCTTCGTGATCCAGAGCCACGCCCCGGCCGAGGGCCGCAGCATCAACGACGCCATCATGGAGCAGCTCACGATGGTGGATGCCGCCTACCGGGCGTCGGCCAAGCGCATCACCGCCGTGTGCCCCTTCTACGGCTACGCCCGCCAGGACCGCAAGGCCGAGGGCCGTGAACCCATCACCGCTCGCCTGGTGGCCGACATGTTCAAGGCGGCGGGCGCCAAGCGGATGATCTCGGTCGACCTCCACTCCGGTCAGATCCAGGGCTTCTTCGACGGCCCCGTCGACCACCTCACGGCCATGCCGGTGCTCGTCGGCTACCTCCGGCAGCACGCGCCCGAAGACGTCGTCATCGTGTCGCCCGACACCGGGCGGGTGAAGGTGGCGGGCCGCTTCGCCGACCACCTCACCGACCGGGGCGCCGACCTCGCCTTCATCTACAAGCGGCGCGAGAAGGGCAGCGTCAACGTGGCCGAGGCCCGCGAGGTCATCGGCGAGGTGCGGGGCCGCCACTGCGTCATCACCGACGACATGATCGACACCGCCGGCACCGTGGTCGCCGCCGCCGACGCCCTGCTGGCCCGGGGGGCCACCGAGGTGTGGGCCATGGCCACCCACGGGGTGTTGTCCGACCCCGCCGTCGAGCGGCTGAAGAACTCCCCGATCACCCGGGTGGTGATCACCAACACGATTCCGCTGCCGCCCGAGAAGCAGATCCCGCAGATCGAGGTCCTGTCGGTGGCCCAGATCGTGGCTGACGCCCTCGACGCCGTGTTCGAGGACACCAGCGTGAGCGAGATCTTCGGCGGCGAAAACCAAGCATGAGGGCCTGCGGCCCTCAGAACAGCGGGGACGGCTTCGCCGACCTTCGTTTGGTTCCGGCGGGCGAAGCTGCGCCGCCCGACGGAGCGGGATCGTTCGCCGGGCGATCGCCCCCGCTGGCCGAACTCCGAGCTGAGGCGGGTGGCCTGTGTCGGGCCGCTAGAGTTGCCGGCTCTTGTTCCCCCTCAGGAGTTGGGCGCGCCATGGCTGAGATCAACCTCCTCGCCGAGACCGGTCGAGTCACCGGGACCCGCTCGTCGAAGCGGCTCCGCGGCCAAGGCCGCATTCCCGCAGTCGTCTACGGCCACGGCATGACGCCCGTCCCCATCGCCGTCGACCGGCGCGCACTGCGCCAGGCCCTCAGCACGTCGGCCGGCCTCAACGCCGTGATCGACCTCGAGGTCGAGGGTTCCACCCACGCCACCGTCGTCAAGCAGCTCCAGCGCCACCCGGTGCGCCGCACGGTCAGCCACGTCGACTTCCTCGTGGTGAGCCTCACCGAGGAGATCACGGTCGACGTCCCCATCGTGCTCGAGGGTGAGGCCAGCGCCGTGTTGGCCGCCGACGGCATGGTCGAGCAGGCCCTCAACGCGCTCGCCGTCACCACCACGCCCCGCAACATCCCCGACCAGCTCGCCTACGACGTGAGCGACCTGCAGCCCGGCGACGTCGTGCGCGTCGGAGACCTGACCTTGCCCACCGGCGTCACCACCGCAGTCGACCTCGACGCGCCGGTCGTGTCGGCGGTGTTCGTGCAGCCCGAGCTGCCGCCCGAGCCGGTCGCCGCCGAGGGTGAAGCTGAGGGCGAGGGTGAGGCCGCCGAAGCGGGCGCTCCCGGGGCTCCGAGGACGGATGGCGGCGCCCCAGGCGCCGGGGACGGCGAGGGCGCCGCGTCCGGCCAGTAGTCGCTCGGGCCTCCCGGCACCAGTCGATGGCGCCCTGGTTGCGGGGCGACCGCCCCGAACGGCGGGGAACCCCCGCCGACTGGCTCGTGCTCGGGCTGGGCAACCCGGGCGCCGAGTACGCCCGCAGCCGTCACAACGCGGGCGCCGAGGCGGTCGAAGAGCTGGCCCGCCGGGCGGGCACCACGCTCAAGCGGTCCAAGGAGCGCGCCCTCACTGCCGAGGTCGTCCACGCCGGCGCTCGCCTCGCCCTCGCCTTCCCGCAGACCTACGTCAACGACTCGGGCCAGGCTGCGGTGCTGCTCGTGCGCCGCCACAGCATTCCCGATCCGGGCCGGATCATCGTCGTGCACGACGAGCTGGACCTGCCCGTCGGGGTCGTGCGGGTCAAGCACGGCGGCGGGCTGGCCGGTCACAACGGACTGCGCTCGCTCAAGGCCCACCTGCACACCGACGCGTTCCTGCGGGTGCGCATCGGCGTCGGGAAGCCGCCCACCAAGGAACGGGGGGCCGACCACGTCCTGTCCCGGATCGGGCGGAAGGAGCGCGAACAGCTCGACGTGTCGGTGCAGGAGGCGGCCGACGCCGTCGAGCTCATCGTCGCCGAGGGCGTGGCCGCCGCCATGAACAAGGTGAACACCCGGGCGACCTGAGCGCTTCAGTCAGGGATCTGCACCTCTACGGTGCATCCGGCTGCCGAAGGCAGGGATCTGCACCTAGCGGCGAGCGGCACTTGCCGGCCGCTGCTCGCGCAGCCCCGTCGGTAGCCTGGACCCTCCGGCATGAGCCCCCTCGCCTCGCTCCCCCCGCTGCTGCGCGCCGAACCCGCCCTGACCCGGGTGCTCGGCCGCGCCTCGACGGTGCTGGCCGTGCCCGAGGCGGGCCGGGCGGTCACCGTGGCCGCCCTCGCCCACCTGTCGGAGCGCCGCCCCCTGCTCGTCGCCACCGCCACCGGCACGGCCGCCGAGCGCCTGGCTGACGACCTCGGCGCCTTCGTCGGCGGCCGCGCCGGCGACTACTCCGACGTCGGCCCCGCCGGCGACTACTCCGACGGCGGCCCGGCCCACCCCCGCCCCGACGTCGGCGCCGCCCACCCCGGCCCCGGCGCCGACGCCGTCGAGCTGTTCCCCGCCTGGGAGACGCTCCCCTTCGAGTGGGTCAGCCCCAGCGTCGACACGATGGGCCGGCGCCTGCGGGTGCTGTGGCGCCTCGCCGACCCGAACCCTGCCCGCCGGCCCCGCATCGTCGTCGCCAGCGTCCGGGCCCTGCTGCAACGCCTCGGGCCGGACACCGACCGCATCGAGCCGCTCATCGTCCGTCCCGGCGACCGCCTCGACCCCCACGAGGTCGTCGCCCGTCTGGTGGCCGCGGGCTACCGGCGCGAAGACCTGGTCGAGCACCGGGGCGAGGTCGCCCTGCGCGGGTCCATCGTCGACGTCTTCCCCTCCACCGCCGACGTGCCCGTGCGCATCGACCTGTGGGGCGACGAGGTCGACCGCCTCACCGAGTTCAGCGTCTCCGACCAGCGCTCCACCACCGCGCTGGCCCACACCGCGATCTTCCCCGCCCGCGAGCTGGTGCCCACCGACGACATGCGCAAGCGGGCCGCGGCCCTCGTCGGTGAGCAGCCGTGGGGGCGCGAGCAGTGGGAGCGCCTGGCCGAGGGCCTCACCTTCGACGGCATGGAGTCCTGGCTGCCCTGGCTGGTCGACGGCCAGGAGCTGCTCACCGACCGCCTGCCGGCCGGCGCCCAGGTCGTGCTGGCCGAACCCCGGCGCATGCGGGACCGGGCCGCCGATGTGGCCGCCGAGGAGGCCGACCTGGCGGCCGCCCTCGCCCGCACCTGGGGCGCCGTGGAGGGCGACGAACACCATGGCTTCCCCGCCCTGCATCTGCCCTTCGACCGCCTCCTCGCCGGCACCGACGCCCCCGTCCTGACCCTGGCCAACGCGCCCGAGTCCCCCGAGACGCCGGCCATCGACGCCGGCGCCTGGGCCCCGGTGGTGGGCGACGGCAGCGCCCTCGTCTCCCGTCTCAGCGGCCTACTGCGCGACGGCTACCGGGTGGTGGTGGCGGCCGACGGCACGGGCTCCGCCGGTCGGCTGGCCCAGATCCTGCGCGAACACGGCATCGACCTGCCGATCGTCACGCCGAGCGACGCCGCCGACCTGACCAGCGCCGGCGGGCGCATCGCCGTCGCCCCCCTGCACACCGGTTTCATCCTCAACCAGTCCAAGCTGGCCGTGCTCACCGAGGCCGACCTCACGGGCCGCCGCCGGGCCCACCGCCAGGCCCGGGCCCGCCGACGGGAGGCCATCGGCGCCTTCGAAGACCTCAAGCCCGGCGACTACATCGTCCACTACACCCACGGTGTCGGCCGCTACGGCGGGATGGTGACCCGCTCGATCGGCGGCATCGAACGCGACTACCTGCTGCTCGAGTACAAGGGCGGCGACCGGCTCTACGTCCCCAGCGACCAGATCGACGCCATCCGCCACTACATCGGCGGCGAGACACCCACGCTGCACCGTCTCGGCGGCAGCGACTTCGCCAAGACCAAGTCCCGGGTGCGGGCGGCGGTGCGCGAGGTCGCGCAGGAGTTGGTGGTCCTCTACCAGAGGCGAGTGAACTCCCCCGGCCACGCCTTTGCCCCCGACACCCCGTGGCAGATGGAGATGGAGGCGGCCTTCCCCTACGTCGAGACGCCCGACCAGATCGTGGCGATCAACGACGTCAAGGCCGACATGGAAGCCGACCGACCCATGGACCGGCTCGTGTGCGGCGACGTCGGCTTCGGCAAGACCGAGGTCGCCATCCGGGCCGCCTTCAAGGCCGTCCAGGACGGCAAGCAGGTGGCCGTGCTGGTGCCCACCACGCTGCTGGCCGGCCAGCACCACCAGACCTTCGCCGACCGCTTCGCCGGCTACCCGATCCGGGTCGAGGTGCTGTCCCGCTTCCTCACCCCCGCGCAGGCCAAGAAGGTCATCGACGGGCTGGCATCGGGCGAGGTCGACTGCGTCATCGGCACCCACCGGCTGTTGCAGGACAACGTGAAGTTCAAGGACCTCGGGTTGCTCGTCGTCGACGAAGAACAACGCTTCGGCGTGCAGCACAAAGAGCAGATGAAGAAGCTCAAGGCCAACGTCGACGTACTCACCATGACGGCCACGCCGATTCCCCGCACGCTGGAAATGAGCCTCACGGGCATCCGCGACCTGACGCTGCTCAACACCCCCCCGGCCGACCGCCAGCCCATCCTCACCTACGTCGGTGAGCTCGACGAGCGGGCCATCGCCGAGGCGATGCGGCGTGAGCTGCTACGTGAGGGCCAGGTGTTCTTCGTGCACAACCGGGTCGCCGACATCGAGCACGTCGCCGCCGACCTGCGCCAGCTCGTCCCCGAGGCCCGCATCGCCGTGGCCCACGGACAGATGGACGAGGGCACGCTCGAACGGGTGGTGCTCGACTTCTGGCAGGGCGACTACGACGTGCTCGTGTGCACGACGATCATCGAGTCGGGCATCGACATGCCCACGGTGAACACGCTGGTCGTCGACCGGGCCGATCGCCTGGGGCTGGGGCAGCTCCACCAGCTGCGCGGGCGGGTGGGCCGCAGCGGCCAGCGGGCCTACGCCTACCTGTTCCACCCGCCCGACGTGGCGCTGTCGGAGGAGGCCTACGAGCGCCTGCGCACGATCGGCGAGGCCACCGAGCTGGGCAGCGGGTTCAAGATCGCCATGCGCGACCTCGAGATCAGGGGCGCCGGCAACCTGCTGGGCGAGTCGCAGTCGGGCCACATCGCCGCCGTCGGCTACGACCTCTACTGCCAGATGGTGAACGAGGCGGTGGCCGAAATGAAGGGCGAGGAGGTGCGCGAGCCGGCCGAGGTCAAGCTCGACCTGCCCGTCGACGCCCACCTGCCGGCGGCATACGTGCCCAAGGAGGAGCTGCGGCTGGAGGCCTACCGGCGGCTGGCCGCCGTCACCACCGCCGCCGAGGTGGACGACATCCGGGCCGAGTGGGAGGACCGCTACGGGCCCGTGCCACCGCCGGGCGCGGCGCTGCTGGCCGTGGCCCGGCTGCGGGCCGAGGGCCACCGCGTCGGCCTGCGGGAGGTGGCGGTGGTGTCGGGCACCGCCCGGATGGCGCCCCTGCAGCTGAAGACGTCGGAGGAACTGCGGCTGCGCCGGCTCAACCGTCGGGCCGTCTACAAGAAGGACCTCGGGCAGCTGGTCGTGCCCATCGACCGCGCCGCCCTGGCGGACCCGGCCGGCTACCTGGTGGGCCTGCTGGCCGAGCTCATCCCCGCGGCGTAGCGGCGGTCGCCGGCGTCTCCGTCGCCGTCGCCGTGGCGCACGTCGACCCGGGGGTCCAGCCGACGCCCCGCAGCAGGATGCTCAACCGGCGGCTGTCACCCGGCGAGTCCTCGGGCCGTTGCGCCGGTACAGGATTGTCGAGGCCGAGCACGCTGATGGCGGCGTCGGTGAGGGGCAGCTGCACGGCGGTGGGGTCGACACCCACGGGCAGCTCGCCCACGACCCGGGGGCCCTCGGTCACCGTCACCTGTTGGTCGCCGGCGGTGTTGAGCGACTGGGCAACGACGCTGACCGGGCAGGGCTGGGTGCGGGCGACGAGGATGCGGCCGTCGTCGGCCATCCACCGCTGGATGCCGTCGGCGCCCCGCTCGGCGTTCCAGAACCCGGTCTTGGCCAGCACGACCAGCGACGGGCCGGCGGTGGTGTCGAACAACGTGTAGGCGTCGTTGGTCCACACCACCGCCTCCGGGGCGATGGCCGCCAGCGTCTGGTCCGACGTGAGCACGTAGCGCGTGAGGTCGGGCCCGATGAAGGCGTCCCGATCGGCGTACCCCAGCGGCGTGAGCCCGTAGGCGACTCCGGGCCGGTCGTTCATCAGCTCGCCCGTCCACAGCAGGGGGACGTAGTCGTCGATCAGCACGGTGAGGTCGGAGCCGTCGGGAGCGACGTAGCTCTCGGTGGCGGCGATGGCCTGGCGCAGTCCAGGGTCGATGGTGCGGCCGTCGAGGCGGCCCGCCCAGGCGGCGTCCCAGCTGACATCGAGGTTGGCCAGCGCCACCGCGAGCGCAGCGATGCCGACCGCCCCGGCGGCGACGGGGCCCCAGCGGCGGGCCGTGGCCGGCGCGCGCTCGTCACGACGGGTGAGGGCGTCGGCCGCCACCTGCGTCAGGCTGGCGGCGGCGAGGGCCACGAGCAGCGGCCAGGCGAGGTCGACGATGCGCCCGTTGAGGTAGGTGAGACCGGCGATACCGGTGTAGATCCAGCCGAACACGGCGGTGGCGGCCAGCGTGACGGCGAGGACGCCCCACCCGAAGGGCCGGGCGGCCCGGAGCCGGAAGGCCACGACGATCCCGGCCAGCACGACGGCCACCACCAGGAGGCCGAGCGGGTGCGCGGCCAGCCCCTCCTGGTCGATGAGGCCGGCGACCCGGTTGGCGATGCGGAGCGGGGGCTCGGACCAGTAGGCGGACACGAAGCCGGTATCGGCTCCGGCCGCGTGGGTGAGATAGGCGAGGTAGTTCACCAGGCGCACCCATACGATCGGGCACACGGCGATGGCGACGGCCAAGGTGATGGCGGTGCGGCGGAGGGCCACCCGCCACCCGCCCGGCCCGGTGAGGGCGGCCACGGCCAGGGGGAGGCCGAGCAGGGCGGCCAGCTCGCTGTAGGCCCCCAGCGCGCCGGACAGGGCGATGCCGGCGAGGATGCGGTCGCCCGTGGACGGGGCGGGGTCACGGGCGGCGGCCAGCACGAGCCCCACGGCCACCGGCGCCAGCGCGAGGGCGAGCAGCGACGGGCCGTTCTGGTCGAAGGCCTGCCCGACGAGGGCCGCCGACCAGCCGGCCAGGGCGGCGGCGGTGAAGGCCGCGCTCCGGCGCAGGCGCGCCAGCCGCACGAGCGCGATCACCGAACCCGGCAGCACCACCAGCCAGGCGGCCGTCGTGGGTGACCAGGTGTCGCGCACCGCCCGCCCGGCCGTGCCCGCCACCGCCGCCTGCACGAGCGACTCGCCGATCCGGTACGTCTCCCGCACGGCCCGGTC
Organism: Acidimicrobiales bacterium; assembly: GCA_044871175.1. Classification (GTDB taxonomy): domain Bacteria; phylum Actinomycetota; class Acidimicrobiia; order Acidimicrobiales; family Ilumatobacteraceae; genus JBIOZN01. The sequence continues at coordinate 10,050 of JBIOZN010000459.1, forward strand.
GGCCGGGCCCAGGAAGGGCGAGGCGGCCCCGGGCCCGGGACGCACGGCCGACGGCGTGCGCTCGTAGGCGTCGTGGTCGCCCAGCCAGTCGGCCACGGTGACGTACCAGAAGGCATCGTGGTTGAGGCTGGGCATCACCACCGTCGGCCGGTGCAGCCGGGCGTTGGGGACCAGGGCCAACCCCCCGGCAACCGCGCCGATGGCGAGGGCGACGCCGAGGTCGACGAGGACGCGGCGGGGATCGGGGAGGCGGAAGCGGTCGGGGCGGCGCCAGGCGAGGACCGCCAACCCGAGGGCGATGAGAGCGACGAGCACGGGTCCGACCGGGCGGGTGGGCAGCACGAGGCTCGTCCAGTGGAGCACGACGATGACGGCGGCCAGCCCGAGGGCAGGCGCGGCGGGCAGCAGCACGGCGCGGCGTGCGGGAGTGACCGGTACGGCGGCCAGCAGCAGGCCGCCGGCGGCGAGGGCGACCAGCACCGTGGCCGCCGGCAGGAGGACGACCGGAATCACGGCCGGGCGGGCGGCGAGGTGATGGTGGGCGAGCGGGGTCCTACGGCGGCCGACGCGTCCGCGGCCCCCGAAGCAACGTTGCCCGTGCCAGCGCCGTCCCCGGCACTCGGGCAGACGACTTCCGCCGGCCGGGTGCCGAGCAGGCCGTCCACGACGGCCGCGTAGGCCGCGATCGGGTCGGAGGCGGCGAGGGCGGCCCGGACGCGATCGACCTCGGCCACCCTCGGGCGCTCGGCCGCCGCGGCGACGAGCGCGGCGGCCAGGGCGCCGGGGTCGCCGGCGGGCACCAGCCGGCCGAGCCCGAAGGTCTGCACCGGGACGCGCACGCCGGGCCGGTCGGTGGCCACCACGGGCACGCCCGCGCCCATCGCCTCCACCTGCACGATCCCGTAGGCCTCGAGTGCGCTGACCGACGGCAGGGCGAGCACGTCGAGCGAGGCCAGCCAGTCGGCCACGTCGGCGTCGGGCAGGAAGCCGCTCACCACCACGCGCCGGTCGGCGTCGATGCGGGCCCGCAGCGCCGCCAGCACCGAACCGCCGGCCACCCGCTCGTGCTCGCCCGCCAGCAGCAGGCGGGCGTCGCGGTCGGGGAGGCGGGCGAAGGCGTCGAGCAGGACGTCCAGCCCCTTCTCGGCCACGATGCGCCCGAGAAACCCGACGTGCAGGCCGCCGGTGCGCCGGAAGCGGGGCGTGCCGCCAGTGCGATCGGGCGCCGGTGGGCGGATGGGCTCGACCCGCCGGGCCTGGCCGGCGGCGGCCGCGACCCGGCTGGCGGCCAGGTAGTCGGCGCTGCTCGGGCACACCACGTCGGCGCGCCGCAACGCCGCCCGGTGGGACGCATCGAGGGCGGCGACGACCGCCCGATCGAGGACGCCGGCGCCGAGCACGACGTCGCACTGGTAGGTGACGACCAGGGGCCGCCCCGCCCGGCGGGCGAGCACGGCCAGCGGCCCGGCCTCCAGGAGCGGCAGGTGGAGGTGCACCAGGCGGGCCCGGCGGATCAGAGCCCGGGCGCGGGCCAGGAAGGCGGGGCTGATCGTGCCCTTCGACAGGCGGGCCACGACCGGCGCGCGATGCACGGTGACGCCCCCCAGGACCTCGTGCTCGGGCAGGGAGGGGTCGTGGCGGGTGCACACCACCTCGACGCGCCGGCCCCGGGCGGCCAGGCCCTCGGCCACCAGCCGGGCGGCCTCCGACAGGCCGCTCACGTAGGGCCGGTAGTAGGTGAGGACAACGGCGACATCCACCGCCGCCGCACGACTTTCGTCAGTTTCCGTCGTGGAACGACCGGAAGTGACGACAGTGTCGCGTTCGAAGGGGCCCGGCGCGGGGGTCATGCCGGCACGGGCACGGCCAGGTCCCGGTCCCGGCGCACCCACACCGGTATGTCGGCGGCGCCCAACAGCTCGCGGTCGCCCGAGGAATCGCCGTAGGCGATCACCCGCACGTCGCCCCGGTGGAGGCCCTCGGCGGCCAACCAGCGGCGCAGGCGGGCCGCCTTCTCCGGCCCCCGGCAGTTGAGCCCGGCCAAATGCCCGGTGAAGTGCCCGTCGTCGATCTCGAGCACGGTGGAGAGGTTGGCGTCGAGCCCGCCCAGCCGCGTGGCCACCGGGTCGAGGTAGAGCGTGGGGGAGGCCGACACCAGCACGACCCTGTGGCCCCGGTCCCGATGCGCGCGGACACGGGCGGCCGCCCCGGGCCGGAGCCGGCGGGTGAGGACGTCGTCGGCGAAGTCCTCGGCCTGGGCGGCGAGCGGCGCCACCGCGCGGCCGGCGAACAGGGCCCGCACGATCCACGCCTTGGCGCCGTCGTGCTGGCGGCTGACCAGGCCCGCCCGGGTGAGGGCGGACGCGACCCGCCGGCGCCCGAAGACCCGGAGGCAGAACGGCAGGAACGTGTCGCGGCGGGTGAGGGTGCCGTCGACGTCGAAAGCCGCCACCGTGACCGGCGTCATCCGTAGATCCCGAGGGCGATGACCACCACCCACAGCCCGGCCAGCACGAGCAGGGGCCGGTCGCCGAGGACGACATCTTCGGGCGCCCCGCCCTCGCCGCCGTCGACCAGGTAGGCGTAGCGGAACAGCGCCAGCGTGAACGGCAGGGTCGACAGCTCGAACCAGGGCACGGCGCTGGTGGCGAGCTCGGCCCGCTCGAAGCTCCACAGGCAGTAGGCGACGCCGGCGGCGGCCGCGCTGGCCCCCCACACGAAGGCCAGGTACGAGGCCGAGTAGCGGGTGAGCACCTGGCGGGTGCCGGCCGCGGGCCCGAGGGCGCGCTGCTCGGCGCTGCGCTTGCCCGCCACCATGAACAGCGACCCGGCCGACACGACGATCAGGAACCAGCGCGAGGGCGGGATGTCGGTGGCCAACCCGCCGGCCACGGCCCGCAGCACGAAGCCGACGGCGACGGCGAACAGGTCGAGCACCGGCTCGTGCTTCAGGTAGAGGATGTAGGCGAGGGTGACGGCCAGATAGGTGACGACGCCGAGGCCGAGCTGCCAGCGCACGGCGAAACCGACGCCGACGGCGGCGACCATCAGCACCACACCGACCGTGGCGGCCATGCGCACGCTCACCTGCTCGGCGGCCACGGGCCGGAACCGCTTCGTGGGGTGCCGGCGGTCGACTTCGACGTCGGCGGCGTCGTTCACCAGGTAGGTGCCGCTCGACGCCAGGCAGAACGCCACCAGCGCCACCACGGTCGGCACGAACACGTCGGCCTCGTCGAGGGCCCCGGCGGCGCCGGGGGCGGCGAAGACGAGCAGGTTCTTCAGCCACTGGCGGGGCCGCGCCGTGCGTACCAGGGCGCGCACGGGCCACCGGGCGCGGGCGGGAGGCGAGGAGACGAGGACGCGGTCGGACATGGCGGGCGGCACGAGGCCGGCGCGAGACGCTACTCGCCGGCCCTTTCACTAGTGTCCGCGCCGATGCGCCCCCGGCTCCTGCTCGCTTCGATCGCCGCGCTCGGGCTGGGGGTGGGCATCAGCGCGTGCTCGACGTTCGACCCCAACGCCGCCACCGTGAACGGCACCGAGGTCCGGCGCGACGACTTCGAGGACGACCTCACCGCCCTGCGGAAGAACGACCAGTTCGTCAGCGCGTCGGCCATCCCCGTCGCCGGGGAGCTCACCGATTCCACCAGCACGACCTTCGCCGCCAACGAGCTCACCAACGTCATCATGTTCACGTTGGTGCAGGACGAGGTGGATGCTCGCGGCCTCACTGTGGACCCGGCGGTGCGGGAGGAGGCGGCCGCGATCGTGCCGCAGGCCCTGCTCGGGTCGGACGTGGCCAACGCCGACGCCATCGTCGCCTCGCTCCCCGAGGGCTACCGCAACCAGCTGGAGGGCTGGGCGGCGGCGGCGATCACGCTGGCCCTCGACCTCAACGGGCTCACCTTCGCCGGGCTGCCGGAGTACTACGAGGCGAACCAGGACCAGTTCGCCGAGCTCTGCCTCACGGCGGTGCCCACCGCCACCGAGGCCGACGCCAACGCCGCCCTGCAGGCGCTGAACGGCGGGGCCGACATGGCCACGGTCGTCAGCCAGTACAGCCCCCAGGCCGGGCTGGTGGGGCCCAACGGCGAGCTGGGCGGCGACAGCTGCTTCCTGCGGGACGAGCTCGGTGGCCTGGCCGACCAGTTCAACGGCAAGCAGGCCGGCGACCTCGTCGGCCCCGTCGAGCTGGGCGGGCTGTTCGCCGTGTTCAAGGTCGGTGAGCCCAAGAGCGCCAGCTTCGAGGACGCCCGCAGCCAGGTACTGACCAGCCTGCTCACCTCCGACGCCTACGTGCAGTGGCAGCGGGAGGCCGCGGCCAACGCCGACGTCAGTGTCGATCCCCGCTACGGCCACTGGGACGGCGCCTCGGGACGGGTGGTGGCGCCTGGAACCGCGAGCACCGCGACCACCGACACGGTTCCGACGACGGCCGGCTCGGGCTCGGCCGCCACGACGGCGGACACCGCAGGCACCACGGCGACGACGGCGACCACGGCGACGACGGCGACCACGGCGACCACGGCGACCACAGCGGGGGCGACCACGGCGACCACGGCGGGGGCGACCACGGCGACCACGGCGGGCTGATCGGTGGCCCGGGTCGTGGTCGTCGGGCTCGGGCCCGCCGGCCCCGAGCTGCTCACCGCGGCGGCGCGCGCCGCCATCGCCCGCATACCGGTGCGCTTCGTGCGCACCCGGCGCCATCCCGCCGCCGTTGCCCTGCCCGTCGCCACCGCCAGCTTCGACGACGTGTACGAGCGGGCGGCCGACTTCGACGAGGTGTACCGCACGATCGCCGAGGCGCTGGTGGCCGCGGCCGAGCGCGAGGGCGAGGTCCTCTACGCCGTGCCCGGCTCGCCGACGGTGCTCGAGCGCAGCGTCGCCCACCTGCGCGCCGCTGGCCGGGTGAAGGTCGAGCTCGTGGCCGGGCTGTCGTTCCTCGACCTCGCGTGGGCCCGGTTGGGCGTCGACCCGCTCGACGCCGGCGTGCGCCTGGTGGACGGGCACCGCTTCCCTACCGAGGCGGGCGGCGAGCGGGGACCGCTCCTCGTCGCCCACTGCCACAACCGGCGGGTTCTCTCCGACATAAAGCTGGCGGTGGACGACGAGCCCGCCGAGCCCGTCGTGGTGCTGCAACGCCTGGGGCTGCCCGACGAGGCCGTCTTCCCGGTGGCGTGGGCCGAGCTCGACCGGTCGTTCGAGCCCGACCACCTCACGTCGCTGTGGATCCCCCGGCTGGCCGCGCCCGTCGGCGCCGAGTTGGTGCGCTTCGTCGAGGTCGTGCGGGCGCTGCGGGAGCGCTGCCCGTGGGACCGGGAGCAGACTCACGCCAGCCTGGCCCGTTACGCGCTGGAGGAGGCCTACGAGCTGGTCGACGCCATCGGTGCCCTCGACCGAGCCGACGTGGAGCCGTCCGAGGCCGACGCCCACCTGGCCGAGGAGCTGGGCGACGTTCTGTTGCAGGTCGTGCTGCACGCTGCCATCGCGGCCCAGGAGGGACGCTTCACGATGGCGGACGTGGCCGCCGGCATCACCGAGAAGATGGTGCGGCGCCATCCGCACGTGTTCGGCGACACCACCGTGGATTCCGCCGCCGCCGTGGCCGCCAACTGGGAGGCCATCAAGGCGGCCGAGCGCAACGGCGCGGCCGCCGGGTCCGGGTCGCCGGCGGCGACGGCAAGGACGACGGCGTCGGTGCTCGACGGTGTCCACGGCTCGTTGCCGGCCCTGGCCTACGCCGACGCCCTGTTCCGGCGGGCGGCCAAGGTCGGCTTCGACTGGCCCGACATCGACAGCCAGTGGCCCAAGCTCGACGAGGAGCTGGGCGAGCTGCGCGAGGCCATCGCCGGCCGCGATCCGGCGCGCATCACCGACGAGTACGGCGACGTGCTCGCCGTGCTCGTCAACCTGGCCCACTTCCTGCGGGTCGACCCCGAGGTCGCCCTGCGCCAGGCGGCCACCAAGTTCCGCACCCGCTTCCAGGCCGTCGAGCGCCTGGCCGCCCAGCGCGGCCTCGACCTCCCCAGCGCCGGCCTCCCCGCCCTCGACGCCCTGTGGGACGAGGTGAAGTCCCGCCCGTAGCGCCCCCCTCCCGAGCG
>JBIOZN010000460.1:0-2367 GCA_044871175.1 Acidimicrobiales bacterium
GCCTGCACGCCCGGGTCATCCGACACCGCGTACAGCACCGAGGCCGACTTCGGCGCTTTGAATGTCAGGTCGAACCCTGGCACTCGCACCCCCCGGGGCTTGAGCGTCTCCCCGTTGGGGATCGTGCCGCCGGTGCCGGGAGCGAGCCCGGCCAGCACCGCCCGCAGATCCTCGGCTGCCACCTCCCCCGCCACGCCCAGCCGGGCTGCCCCCTGGCCCTGCCAGACGCCGGGTGCTTCCCCCCGGCCGGTGTAGTAGTCGTCCAGGCCCCGCGCCACCCCCGACAGGTGGTAGGCCTCGGCGCCGACGCGCAGCTTGGCGATGCGCAGCACCGGCCCACCGTCCACCTCTGGGCGCGCAGGCGGGCGCGCACCCAGCCCCGCAAACCTGGGGGCGGCCGCCGACCCGGGCGGCCCCGGGTCGCGTCCACCCACCGGGTAATAATCTGTGTTGCTTCCCCTGGGCCATGGTGGTCGAGGGGGTTCAGGCCCGGTTCAGGCTGAGGTGCGGGTGGCCGGCGGGATGCCTGCGCGTCGGGTTGCGCGGCGGCTGTGGTCGAGTCGTGCGCTGACCGGCGAGCGCGAAGGGGGGCCGTGCCCGTGGAGGCGGTGACCAGGGTGATACAGGTGGTCCGGGCCCGGGAGGAGATCACCAGGCAGGTCATACGCGACGCCGAGCGGGCCCTGCGCCGCCTGCCCAACTCGAGCGCGACGCCGCCGGCGCCCGCCGGGCCGTCTATGACGCGGTGGGCCGTGCCACCGCTGCCGGCCTGGTGACCGTGGCCGCGATGGCCGACGCGCTCGACGTGGACGAGAGCGTGCTGACCACCCCGGGCGAGCCGGCCGAACCGGAGCGTCCGGCTCGCATGGCGCCCCGGGCGGGTTCCCCGACGTCGGACAGCGACGAGCACACCGGCTCCGCCGGATGAGCGCACCTCGGGGCCGGCGGTGCCGACGGGTCGCCGTGGACGCCGGCGGTCGTCACCGCCGGGCCGGCTCGCCCTCACGGGCCCGACGCCTCGCGCGTGGCCGCCGTCGACCGCGGGCTGCCGTGCGCTGTGGCCCACCGTCAACCCCGCACCGGACCGAGGCCGGCCACGGCGCCCACCGGCCAGCTCGTGTCCGGCCCTGAGGTCGACCGTGGTCGACGCGCTGGCATCACCCGGCGCGCATCCTCGAGGACTCTCGCTCCTCACAACGGCCGCGCTCCGGGCAGGGCGCGGGCGGACATCCACGGGTGCCGGCCAGGTCGTGCCCGACGAACTGGCCGTGGAGAGGGAGGCGCCGCTGCGCGTCGGGTTGCGCGTCAGGCTGCGCGCCCTCCTGCGCGTCGGGTTGCGCGTCGGACAGGGCCCCGAGCTGAAGGCATCTGCCTGCCCGCAGCACGCTCTGGCAGGAGGCGACCAGCGCCGACCAGCGGGGGACCACCGGGGCCGGGGGCCGGCGGTGACGGCATCGTCTTCTCGCCGGGTGCGGACGGCGCGCGCGCCGTCAGGGCCCGGCGCGGTGCTTGGTCGGCGACGAACGCGAGGATGTCGCCACGGGCCAGGGTCCAGTCGCCTTCGGGTGGCAGCGTGGAGATGACGGCGATTTTCAGCCGCTGGTAGATCCGTCCGATCACCGGGTTCCAGCCGTGGTCGCAGTCGGGGCAGTCCACGATGAGCTCGTTGCGCGCCCCGTCGCTGAGCGCCTCGAGGTTCAGGTCCACGCCCAGCGCCGCGTCCCAGACGCCGCTACCGGCGCACCGGGGGCAGCGCGCCTGGTCGTCGAGGGCGTCGATGAGCAGGGAGCGGGCCAGGTCGGCGGGTCCGCTGCCGCTGCAGCCCCATGCCAGCCCGGACGGGGAGTGGCGCACGACGTGGGTGAGCACACCGGTGACCGTGCCGTCGGGATCTTCGATGGTGACCAGGCCGCCGCCCGGGGCCCAATGGCCCCGGTAGACCCGGTCGACGTGAGCGGGCGGGGTCGACCGGTGGTGGGAATGGTGCTGAGCCACGCAGTGGTCCTCCCACTGTGGGTGCGCGGCCGGCATGGCCGGTACGCAACGGACGCTTCGGCCGGGAACGGCGAGACGACAGCCCAGGGCTGGTGCCCGAACCAGTCTGGCGGCTGTGCCAGGGAGTTGTGGGACGCCCCCCGCCGGGGCCGCCAGGGCGAGCAGGCCCTCGGCGCCGTGCTCGCCGGCACCCGCGCCCTGGCCAGCGACACCGCCCGCCTGGTCGGCGTCCTCGCCTGACAGTGAGAATGGTGAGTAGGGGCCAGCGCCACTGCCGGTCTGACTCATCGCCTGACCCTGAACGGGATTCGTGGGCCGGTAGGGCGCTGGCCCCGTTGCACCTGCTCGCGATCGACGTGACCTCATAGGAGC
>JBIOZN010000461.1:0-3970 GCA_044871175.1 Acidimicrobiales bacterium
CCCATCGTCGGCGTGCCCGCCTTGTGCTGGTGCTCGGGCCCGCGATCCTCGGGGCCGAGGATCGGCTGGCCCTTGCCCCGGCTGCGGAAGAAGCCGATGAGGAAGCGGGTGCCGAACAGCGAGACCGCCATGGCGACGGAGCCGGCGATGAGGAGCGCGATCACCCGCGGGCCTCCAACAGCTCCCGGGCCACCACGCGATCGTCGAACGGCAGGCGCCGGCCGCGGATCGTCTGGGTCGTCTCGTGGCCCTTGCCGGCGATCACGACGACGTCGCCCGCATGCGCCCGGCCGAGGGCGAGGGCGATTGCGGCGCGCCGGTCGGGCTCGACGAACACCGTGGGCCCGCCGCCGGCCCCGGGTCGGGGAATGCCGGACAGCACGGCGTCGATGATCGCGGACGGGTCCTCGTGGCGAGGGTTGTCGGACGTGACAACCACCACGTCGGCCCCGTCGGCCGCGGCCGCGCCCATGAGCGGCCGCTTGGCCCGGTCACGGTCGCCGCCGGCGCCGAACACGACCAGCACCGCGCCCTTCGTGAGCTGCCGGGCGGTCGCCAGGACGGCGGCCAGGCCGCCCGGCTTGTGCGAGTAGTCGACGACGACGGTGAACGGCTGGCCCGCGTCCACCGGCTCGAACCGGCCGGGCACGGGACCGGCGGCTTCGAGCCCGGCCACGACGGCTTCGGCCGGTACGCCCGCAGCCAAGGCGGCGGTGCCGGCGGCCAGGGCGTTGGCGACGTTGAACCCCCCGCCCAGGCCCAGCCGCACCCGGGCCTCGACGGCCGGCCACGTGAAGGTGGAGGCGAGCGGGGTGAGCTCGACGTCGCGCACGTCGGCGCGGGAGTAGCCCCGGGTGGGCACGGCCGCCGCCTCGGCCAGGCGGCGGCCGTAGGCGTCGTCGAGGTTCACCACCGCCTGCGCGGCCAGGTCGGGCAGGAACAGCCGGGCCTTGGCGGCGAAGTACCGCTCCATCGTGCCGTGGAAGTCGAGGTGGTCCTGGCTCAGGTTCGTGAACACGGCCACGCCGAACCGGGTGGCGTCCACCCGGTGCTGGACGAGGGCGTGCGAGCTCACCTCCATGGCCACCGCCCGGCGGCCCTCGCCCCGGAAGGCGGCCAGGCGGGCCTGCAGCTCCGGGCTCTCGGGCGTGGTGAAGGCGCCCGACAGCGTGCCGATCACGCCGCAGGGCCAGCCGTGGGCGGTGAAGATCGCCGCCAGCAGGTGCGTCGTCGTCGTCTTGCCGCTGGTGCCGGTGACGCCCACGACGGCGAGGGCGCGAGACGGTTCGTCCCAGAAGGCGGCCGCCACCGGCGCCATGGCCGCCCGGGTGTCGGCGACGGCGAGCTGGGCCACGGGCAGGTCGAGGCGGCGTTGCACGAGGAGTGACGCCGCGCCCGCGGCCACCGCCGCCGGCGCCAGGTCGTGCCCGTCGACCCGCTCGCCGACGAGGCAGCAATAGAGGGCGCCGGCGCGCAGCTGCCGGGTGTCGTGCACGATGGCGGTGACCGGAGTCGACGGATCCCCGGTGAGGGCGCCGGGTGGGATCCCGGCCCGAGCGGCGAGCGGCCCCAGCGCGACCGCGGCGTTCACGGCGAGCCGGCTGGGGGCACGCCGCCGTTGGCCGCGGCGGTCACGGGCTCGCTGGCGCCCGTCGTGGCGGCACCCGTCGTGGCCGCGCCCGTCGTGGCCGCGCCCGTCGTGGCCGCACCAGTGGCCCCCGCGCCGGTCGCGGCCTCACCCGTCGTCACGACTTGGGCGACGTCCTGGGCGACCGCATCGCCCGCCGCCGGCTGGGCGCCGGTGTCGACCGTCGTCGTCGGCGGCACCTGGAGCTCGCGCAGCGCCATCCGCCCCAGCTCGCGGAACACCGGTGCGGCGACGGCCCCGCCGAAGATGGGATCGGCGTCCCCGCTGGCCTTCCGGGCCTCGTCGAGCACCACGATGGCCGAGAAGCGGGGACGGTCGGCCGGAGCGAAGCCGGCGAACACCTGCATGTAGTGGGGGTCGCCGTGGGCGTCCAAGTAGCCGTTCTTGCCCTGGGGCTTCTTGGCCGTGCCCGTCTTGCCCGCCACCGTGTAACCGGGGATGGCGGCCCGCTCCCCCGTCCCCCGGTCGGCGTTAACCACGTCGGTCAGCATGCTCGTGATCACCGACGCCGTGTCGGGCGAGACGACCTCGTGCGTGGTCGGTGCCGGCGCGTCGTGGCGGGTCCCGTCGGTATCCACCACCGCGCCGACCAGGCGGGGCGGCACGTACACGCCGCCGTTGGCGATGGCGTTGTAGGCCCCCAGGACCTGGAGGGCGGTGACGGCCACGCCCTGCCCGTAGGGGATCGTCACCTTGTCGGTGCCCTGCCATTCGTCGGGCGGACGCAGCAGGCCGGCCGACTCGCCCGGGAACTCGATCGGCGTGCGTTCGGCCAAGCCGAAGGCGGCCAGGTAGTCGTACAGGCGGGACGGCCCGAGCTGCTCGGCGATCTTGAACGTCCCGATGTTCGACGACTCGGTGAGGATGTCGCGAGCCGTCATCACCCCGTCCCCGTCGGAGTGCGCGTCGTGGAACTCGTGGTCGTCGTACACGAGGACGGGCGGCACCGCCCATCTCGTGTCGGGGGCGGTGACCCCCTCCTGCACGGCACCGGCCATGGTGATCATCTTGTTCACCGAACCGGGCTCGAACACGTCGACCATGGCCTTGTTGGCGGTGGCCAGGCGCACCTGGCCGTCCTGGCGGTCGACGTTGGCCATGGCCAACACATCGCCCGTGGCCGGGTCCATCAGCACCGCCATGCCGCCCTTGGCCCCGGCCTCGTCGACGGCGCGCAGCAGGATCGACTCGGTCTCGTACTGCATCGTCGCGTCGATGGTGAGCACGACGTCGCGACCCGGCACCGACGGGGTCTCCTCGTAGCGCCCGTTGGGGAAGGTGCGGTCCCGCGGCGCCCGCTCACGCACGACCTCGCCGGCCGTCCCCCGCAGCACCGAATCCCACAGCTGCTCGATGCCGGCGGTGCCGTTGCCGTCGATGTCGGTGTTGCCGATGATGCTGCCGGCCAGGGAGCCCGACGGCTGGAAGCGCCGCGCCTCCTCGCGGGTCTGCACGCCGGGCAGGCCGAGGGCGGTGACCTGGGCGGCGGTGTCGTCGTCGACCTGGCGGGCCACGTAGGTGAAGCGGCTGGCGCGATCACCGAGGCGAGTCGCGAGGTCGGCCGTGTCGAGGGGCACCCGCCCGGGCACGGCGTCGAGGACGGCGGCCAGGCGCTCGGCCGTGCCGGCCGGGTCGGTCACCTGGGCGGGATCGGCGTAGATCGTCTGCTGTGGGATCGACAGGGCCAGCGGTGCGCCGGTGCGGTCGAGGATGCTGCCCCGGCGCGCCGGCACGACCTCGGCGTCGAGGCGTTGGCGCAGCCCCTGGGCCGAGTAGCCGTCGGGGTCGACGGCCTGGGTGTACACGACGCGCGCCATGGCGAGCACGAACAGGGCCACCACACCCACCTGCAGGGCGCGCACCCGGCGGCGGGGATGACCCGCCCGCCACACCGACGGCGGCGGATGGCGCCGTCCCGCTGCCGGCGGCGACGACGACGACGACGAAGGCCGGCGGGTCGCCGCCGGGCGCCGAGAAGCGGCGGGCACCGCTCGCAGCGACGGCGGCGCGCTGGCCGTCATCCCGGAAGCTGGCTCGGGTCGGCCGGGGGCGTCACCACGGGGGTGGCGGCGGGGTCGAGGGGGGCGCCACCGGCGCTGGCGGCGCCCACCTCGACGGCCTGGTCCACCGTGGGCGAGACGTAGGCGACGGCGTCGGGCGTGGTCATGCCCAGTTCACCGGTCGCCCGGGCGATCACCTGGTCGGGACTCTCCCGCCGGGCCACCTCGAGGCGCAGGCGGTCCTGCTGGTCGAGGGCCGCGGTGAGGCGCGCCTGGGTGCGGTCGAGGTCCATCTGGTTGCGTGCGATGAGCGCCTGGAAGG
>JBIOZN010000462.1:0-2822 GCA_044871175.1 Acidimicrobiales bacterium
GGCATCGTCCTCACCCGTCAGCAACTTGTCGACGCCGTGTGGGGCCTCGGCTGGTACGGCGACCAGCGCACCGCCGACGTCCACGTCGCCCAGTTGCGCCGCAAGCTCGGCGCCCGCCTGCCGCTCACCACCGTGTGGGGCGTCGGCTACCGGCTGGGCTGAGGCGCCCCGTGACCAAGCGACTCGTCCTCGCCCTAGTGGGCACCACGGTGGTTGTGCTCGTCCTCGTCGGCGGCGGCACGGCCCTCCTCGCCCGGGCGGGCGCCCGCCAGTCGACCGAGACGGAGCTGGAGCGCCAGGTCACCGAGCTGGCCGCCAGCATCCCCGACCCGGGCGAACCGGGCGCCGCCCGCATTCGCAGCCGGCTGCTCACGGCCCTGCGCCGCACGCTGCGCCTGGAGGGGCTCACGGCCGTGACGCTGACGGTGGGAGGAACGATCGCGGGCGACCTGCCCGCCGGCTTGAATGCCGCCGATGTGCCCACCGACCGCTTGGCCGCCGGCGAGGTGGTGTCGGGCCACCGGGGCGACCTCGTGTTCGCCGCCGCGCCCGTGCCCGTCGGCCGGCGCGCCGCCGTGATCGTCGCCACCCGCGCGGTCGACACCGGCCTCGGCCGGGCGCGGGGCTGGTTCGTGATCGCCGCCCTCGCCACCCTCGGGCTGGCGGTCGTCGTGGCCGGGGTACTCGGCCGCCGCCTCACCCGCCCGCTGCGGCGGGCCCGGGAGGTCACCGCCCGCATCGCCGCCGGCGATCTGGCCGCCCGCCTGCCCGAACCACCGCCGGCCGCGCACGACGAGCTGGCCGACCTCGACCGGGCCGTGAACGCCATGGCCGCCGCCCTCGAACAGGCGGCCGCCGCCGAGCGCCGGTTCCTGCTGTCGGTGTCCCACGACCTGCGCACCCCCCTCACGTCCATCCGGGGTTACGCCGAGGCCATCACCGACGGGACCACGCCCGACCCGGCGGCGGCCGCCGCGGTGATCTCCACCCAGGCGCAGCGGCTCGAACGCCTCGTCGCCGACCTGCTCGACCTGGCCCGCCTCCGGGCCCACGCCTCGTTCTCCCGCACCGCCGACGGCTCGACCTCCACGACGTCGCCGTCACCTGCGCGCACGCCCTGGCGCCGGCGGCGGCCACCGCCGGCATCGGGCTGACGGTGGCCCCCGGCCCGCCCTGCCCCGTGGAGGCCGACGGCCAGCGACTGCAGCAGGCGGTGGGCAACCTGGTCGACGATGCCCTGCGCCACGCCCGTACCCGCGTGGCGGTGTCGGCCGTGGCCGAGGAGGCCGACGCCGTGCTCACGGTGGACGACGACGGACCCGGGATCGACCCCGCCCACCGAGACGACGTCTTCACCCGCCTCTATCCGTCGGCCGCCAACGGGCCGAGCGGGGCCGGCGTCGGACTGGCGCTCTCCCGGGAGCTGGTCGTCGCCATGGGCGGCCAGCTCGTCGCCGGCGAGGCGCCCGACGGTGGTGCGCGCCTCACGCTGCGCCTGCCGTCGGCGGCGCCCGCTGATCAGGCGGTGGTGTTGTCGTCGAAGACGATGATGCTGCCGCCGTAGCACGCCACCCACACCGACCGAGTCGTCGGCTCATACGTGATGCCGATGGGGTGGTAGTCGGTGCGCTCTTCGTCGATCTCGGCCAGGTCGGTGGCGCGCAGCTTGGTGACCCGGGACGACTCGTAGTTCACGACGTAGAGGGCGGTGCCGTCGGCCGAGATCGCCATGCTGCGGGGCTGCGAGCCGGTGCCGATGTGGGCGGTGACCTTCCCCGTGGCCACGTCGACGCGCGACACGGTGCCGGAGCCGTTGTTGGTGACGTACAGCGTGGCGCCGTCGGGCGAGAGCACGAGATGGCGGGGGCCGTCACCGGTGCGGGCGAACGGCGCGACCGCCAGCGTGGTGAGGTCGACCACGTCCACCACGTCGCCGCCCATCACGGCCACGTAGGCCGAGCGGCTGTCGGGCGCCACGGCGATGCCGCGGGGGTGGCGGCCGATGTCGACCCGGGCCGTCTCGGTGGCCGAGGCGGCGTCGACGACGCTGAGGTCGAAGCTGCACCAGTTGGTGACCAGGACGGTGCGGTCGTCGGGCGTCACGGCCACGTACTTCGGCACCGCGCCCACCTTGATGGCCTGGTCGATCTTCAGCGTCTGGGTGTCGATGCGGTAGAGGTAACTGTCGTCGTAGCCCGACGAGGGCGAGCACTCGTCATGGCCTTCGGGGCCGAACCCGGTGCCGTACATGCTGTAGTTGGACACGTAGGCGTAGCGGCCGTCGTGGGTGAACGCTGTCTCGACGGGAGCGCCCTTGGACACGCCGGGATGGCCGGTGATGCCGAGTTGCGAGAGGTCGACGCCGTCGGGGATGGTGGCGGCCAGGGTGCCGTCGCTGCGGTAGGCGGTGACGGTGTGGCTGTACATCATGTTCTGGGCGAACACCAGGCCATGGCCCGACGCGACCACCGACTTGGGCGTGATCGAACCGGTGATGCGGTTGGCACGCGTCATCCCGGTGGCCGCCGCCTCCGGGCCGGCGACCGTGGTGGGAGGCGCCGTCGGCGCCGGGCCGATGGCCGGGGGCGCGGCCGTCGTCGGCTCCGCTTCAGCCCGCGGCGACTCAGTGACGGACGCCGTCGGGTCGCTCGGCTCCGTGGCGGGCGACGCGGCCGCGTCGGTGGTGACCGTGGTGACGGTGGTGACCTCGTCCGATGCCGTCGCTGGCGCGGCGGTGAGGTCGGCTCGGCCGCCGCAGGCGCCGGCCAGCGCGAGCGACGCGGCGACAGTGAGGACGAGACGTCGGCGGCGCAACACGGCTT
>JBIOZN010000463.1:0-13771 GCA_044871175.1 Acidimicrobiales bacterium
GGTGCATCCGGCTGCCTTGGGCTGCCGGATGCACCGTCGAGGTGCAGAAACCTGACCGAAGCGCCCCGGCACAGTGGTCGGCGGGGAGGTGGCGATCACCAGCGGGCGCTGCCCGCGAGCAGGGCGAGCGTCTCGCCGACGAGGCCGGCGGCGCCCAGGACGTCACCGGTGACGCCGCCGATGCGCCGTCGGGCGAGGACGATCACGGCGGCGGCTCCGACGCCCACGGCGACCGTTCCGGCCGCGCCCGCCCACCCGCCGCCGCCGAGGGCGAGGGCGAGGGCGAGCGCGGCCCCAGGCGCCCCGCTGGCCAGCGCGCCGCCCCCGGCCAGGGCCGAGGCGAACCCGCCCGAGCGGGCCGGAGGTTGGGTGGCGAGGGCGACGGCCATGGCGGTGCGGCTGGCGGCCCACCAGCCCGCCAGCACCGCCACCAGCTGCCACCCGGACACGACGGTGACCAGGGCGGCGAACCCGGCCAGGCGGACGGCGACGACGACGGTGACGCTGGCGATGCCGAAGGCCCCCACATCCGGGGCGGCCATCACGGCCAGGCGCCGCTCGGACGGCAGGGGGGGCAGGAGGCCGTCGCCGGCATCGGCCAGCCCGTCGTAGTGCAGCAGGCCGGTGAGAGCGGCGTCGGTGGCCACCGCCAGGGCGCCAGCCACCAGCGGCGGCCACAGCTCGGTTGCCGCCCAGGCGACGGCGCCGACGACCGCCCCGACCACGGCGCCCACCGGCCCGAACCACACGCGGGCACGTGTGTGCGGGGGAGGGCCGGCGCGCCCCAGCACGGTGAGGAAGGCGAGGGCGGAGTTCACGGCGCCGTCGGTGGCAGCGCCAGCACGCGCCCGGCCACCACCAGCCACACGGTGTCGGCCTGGGCGGCGACGGCCATGTTCAACTCGCCGAGGACGTCGCGGAACCGGCGCCCGACCTCCGTGGCGGGGTGCACGCCGAGGCCGACCTCCTCGCTCACCACCACGGTCGTCCCCGCCCGGTCGCGCAGGGCGGCGAGCAGACCGTGCTGGTCGACGGCGAGGTCGGCGTGGGCGGCCACCCAGGTGCCGAGGGCGTCCACCAGCGCCGTGCCCGACACCGCCCGGAGGGCCCCGGCGAGGTCGGCACCGGCCTCCACGGTCGGCCATGTCGTCCCCCGGCGGGCGCGGTGGGCGGCGATGCGCGCCGCCATGTCGGCGTCAGAGGCCCAGCCGGTGGCGATGTAGGTCACGGGCGCCGACAGCGTGGCGGCGTAGCGCTCGGCCACGGCCGACTTGCCCGAGCGGGCGCCCCCCAACACGAGGGTGAGCCGGCCGGCCACGTCCCCCGATGGTAGGGGGTCGGCTCGTCCGGGCCGGTCGGGGGCGGCGTTCGGAGAGTGCGCTCAGGCGGCGGAGGCCAGGTGCCACCCGACGATCTCGTCCAGGGGCACGAAGCGGTCCTCGTCGCCGCTGACCAGCCACAGCGTGCGGCGACCGACGTTGAGCAACCGGCCGATGACATGTTCGCCGTCGGCTCGGTCGACGGCGACATCGGTGCCTATGTGACTGCGCAGGGTCTGGTTGGCGGGCACGGAGACCTCCTCCGGTGACGGTTCACCCCCCGTCACTCGTTTGTGTACCCCGAGCCGGGACTCGAGCGGTGGATACCGCTGAGTACGACGCCGGTGGCGGTCTGGTTTCCTGTGCCGGTGGCCGGCATGAGCGCCGAGGAGCGCTACGCCCTGGACCTGCGGGGCTACCTGGTGCGGCCGGCCGTGCTCGGACGGCGGGAGCTTGCGGCCCTGCACCGGGCGGTCGACGCCCTCGGCGTGCGTCCGGGCGCCACCGTCTCGAGCCCGCGCTTCAGCGGCCATCTGGGCACCGACCCGGCCTTTCGGGCCCTGATCGATCACCCGGCCGTGCTCGACGTCGTGCGGGAACTGTGTGGCGCCGGCCTGCGGCTCGATCACACCTACGGCATCGTCATGGCGCCCGGCACGCGTGGCCTCGACCTGCACGGCGGGGCCGTGCCGTTCGACCCGGCCCAGTTCTACGTCGCCGACGCCAGCGGCCTGCACACGGGGCTGGTGGCGGCGTTGTGGTCGCTGGTCGACAGCCAACCCGGCGACGGCGGCTTCGCCTGCATCCCCGGGAGCCACAAGGCCGCCTTCGCCCGGCCGGCGGGCGTCGGCTGGGACGGCCCCTGGCGCGACCTCGTCTGCGAGGTGCCACTGCGGGCCGGCGATGTGCTCGTGTTCACCGAGGCGCTCACTCACGGCACCCTGCCCTGGGCCGGCCGGTCGGAACGGCGGGTGCTCGCCTACAAGTACTCGCCCGGCAGCTCGGCGTGGGCGCCCGAGCGGGTGGCCGACGAGAACCTCGGGGCGGTGCTGACCGAACGCCAACGGCTGCTGGCCGAGCCGCCCTACGTCGCGCGCCGGCGACCCGTCTCGTAGCCGCCCGCCGTCGCCCGCCGTCGACCCGTCTCGTAGCCGCCCGCCGTCGGCGGCCGGTCAGGCCAGGGTGTGCACGACCGCCGAGGCGTACACCGCCCCCGTGCCCGGGCTGGCGATCCAGGCGGCGAAGCCGTCGTGGCGGTCCTGCACGACGAGCTCGACCGGCGTTCCCCGCTCGACGGGTGCCCGGAACTCGAGTTCGCCCCGCACCGAGCGGCGCGGCCGCTCCTGGCGATCGGCCATCACCTCCTCGACTGCCGCCCAGTAGGCGGCATTGTTGACGTGGCCGAGCACGTCGAGGTCGGTGGCGCGCACGATCCACGGCCGTCGCTCGCCGGCGCCCGGCACGAGCGGCTCGTGCTGGAGGCGGGCCCGCACCGTGCGGCCCGCGGCCGCCGGGCCGAAGCGCGCGAGGAACCCGGCGTCGAGCGCCCGGGGCGCCATGGTGGTGAGGTCGAGGTGCACCCAGAGCGTCCCCGCCTCGACGCCCGCCCCGTCCTCGCCCGTCACGCTCACCCGGCGCTCGGCCCACCGTGGTCCCAGCCCCGAGCAGAACGTGGCCAGCGTGAGCTGCTCGCCGAGCCTCGGGACCCGATCCACCACGACGATGGTGCGGCGCGCCACCCACCCCATCGGGTCCTCGTAGCCGCTGTCGCGCACGTCGTCGTCGGACACGTCCTGCAGGTAGCGGGCCAGTGCGTCGAGCCGGAGGCGCCCGTGGCGGTCGACGTCACCGAGGCGCACCCGTCGCCGGGCCTCGTAGCACCGCCCGAGCCCCGACCAGGCCAGGAGCTCCGTCGGTTGCGGGGCCATGCCGCCGACGCTACCCAGGCGGGTCCCTCAGAAAGTCGCCCAGGAAAGTCGCGGCGCGAATTCCGCCACAGATGGCGCAGACTGCGCCGAGACTCCTCCACGACGGGGTCGGGGCGCGTCAGGGTGGCGAAACGGCCGCGACGCGACAGATACCGGGTTGACGGCTCGGCCCGAGAGTGCTTCCCTACCAGGACGCCCGGGGCGCGCTCACGCCCCCCGACCGACGGAAAGGACCCGCCCGAACGATGACTCGCCTGGCCATCGCCCAGCACCCGGCCCTCGTGGCCGCGCCGGCGCGTCCGGGCATCATCGGCACGGTCGGTTTCCGGATGTGGTCGTGGGGGGTCCCGGGTGCCGTCTCCGTGGGCAACCAGCCCACTACCCCCGCCCGACGGCAGGAGCGACCGACGTAGACACATAACGTCGGTATCGCCGCCTAGGCCGTCGGGATCAACATCCCGACGGCCTTTCTGGTTTTCCGCCGATCACCACCATCGACCCCTGGGGGAACGATGACCCTCTCACCCGAAGCCCGACCAGAGACGACACCGGCCGCCCGCCCCGAGGGGGCCGAGCCCGAGCACGCCGCCGCCGCCCCGGTGCTGACTCGCCCCCAGCCCTGGGAACGGCGGGCCCGCTGCCGGGACGGTAACGGCACGCTGACCCACCTGTTCTTCTCCGAGGAGCTCATCGACATCGCCCGGGCCAAGGCCATCTGCTCCAAGTGCACCGTGGCCGAGCCCTGCCTGGCGGGGGCGCTCGAGCGGGTCGAGCCTTGGGGCGTGTGGGGCGGGCAGTTGCTCGCCAACGGGCAGGTCGTGCGCAACAAACGCAGCCGCGGACGACCACCCAAGAAGCCACGACCAGAGCTGGTGGTCGACGAAGTGCCCCTGCCGCCCCACTACGGCGCCAAGACCGCGTGAGCTGGTCCGCCTGGGTGCATCAGGCATCCGGGCGGGCGCTCATGTGGAAGGGGTGGTCCGGGGTGACGCTCGCCCCCAGGGCGTCTCCCCCCGGCCCGAAGCGACGCGAGCCCCGGACCGCCCCGCGCGACCTCCCGCCGTTACCCTGCGGGTGTGACCCCGACGCGCCGTCGCTCGCTGGTCGTCGGCGGTCTCCTGGGACTGGCGGTGGCCCTGCTCGCCATCGTGGCCCTCCGAACCCTGGGCGATGGCGGAGGAGACGGTGCCGATGACGGCGTCGACGCCGAGCTCGACCAGCCCGGGGCCGCCCCGGCGCCCACCGCCGGGATCCCGACCCAGGCCGACATCACCGGTGCCGCCCTGCCCGCCGGCGCCCACGAGCGCCTCGACGGCGGTGAGTTGCAGTTCAGCGAATTCGCCGGCCGACCCCTGGTGGTGAACTTCTGGGCGGCCTGGTGTGAGCCCTGCAAAGCCGAGATGCCCGCCCTCGCCCGGGTCTCGGAAGCGGTCGGCGACCGGGTCGGCTTCGTGGGCGTCAACGTGAACGACGGCGTCGAATCCGCCCGCCGCCTGGCCGACAGCACCGGAATCACCTACCCGTCGGTGCGCGATCCCGACGGGGGGATCAGCGCCGCCCTGGAGATCGTGCGGATGCCCACGACGCTGTTCGTCTCGCCCGCGGGCACGGTGGTGGCCTACCACCCCGGCGAGCTCACCGAGGCCGAGCTCACGGCCGAGATCGACCGCCTGTTCCCGGCCTCACCAACGGGATGACCGGTTGACCCGGTGATGGTGACGCGGTGATCGACGGCCGCTTCGCGCTCGCGTTCACCGCCGGCATGCTCGCCACCGTGAATCCGTGCGGGTTCGCCATGCTGCCCGCCTATCTCGGCTTCTTCCTGGGCCTGGAGCGGACCGAGGCGTCCACCACGGCGTCGATCGGGCGGGCGCTGGCCGTGAGCGCGGCCGTGGCCGCCGGCTTCATGGCGGTGTTCATCCCGATCGGCGTCCTCCTCAACGCCGGTGTCGGCTCGCTCGCCTGGGTGCGGTACGCGTCGATCGGTATCGGCCTCACCCTCGTGGCGCTCGGCCTCGCCATGCTGTGCGGGTACCGCCTGCCGATCACCGGACCCAAGCTCGAACGGGGCGGGCGCGACCGCACGGTCGGTTCCATGGCCCTTTTCGGCGTGAGCTACGCGGTCGCCTCCCTGGGCTGCACGATCCCCACCTTCATCGTCTACGGCGTGGCTACGTTCACTCGCGACGGCGTCGCCGGCGGCTTTCTGTCCATCGCCGCCTACGGGCTGGGGATGGCGCTCGTGCTCACCGCCCTCACGGTCGCCCTCGCCACCGCCCGGGGCGGGCTGCTGCGCGCCATCCGCGGCAGCCTCCGCTACGTCGACCGGGCCGCGGCCGCGCTGCTCGTCCTCGCCGGCGCCTACCTCGTGTACTACTGGACCCTCGACGTGACCACCGACTCCGGCCTGCGCTCGAACCGGGGCCGGGGCCTGGCCCAGTGGGCCAACGACCGGGCCGACCAACTCGCCCGCTGGTTGCAGGCCCAGGACGCGGTGAACGTCGGGCTCGTGCTGGGCGCGGTGGTGGCCGTCGCCCTGGCCGTCGTGGTCGCCCGCCGGGGCGCCGACCGGTGACGACGGCGCGGCCCTTTGCCGCCCTTTTGGCCAGCCCCGGCGTGAAGGAGGTGGTCGCCCTGCGCAGCCACTTCGGGTTCATGGCCTTCCACGGTGGCGCGCTGGAGGCGGTCACCGACGAGATCGCCCTGGCCGCCGCCGAGGCCGCCGGCGCCAGCGTGTACGCCGTGCTCCAACCCGACGGCATGCGCGAGCACCTGCCCTCGGTGCTGGTGGCGCCGGCCGAGTCAGCTGCACTGGCCGAGTTCGTCGACCACGTCGAGGAGGTGGTGACGATCCACGGCTACGGCCGTCACGGCTTCTGGCACCGGCTGCTGCTGGGGGGCGCCAACCGAGACCTGGCCGCCCACGTCGCCTCCCATCTGCGGCCGGCGCTGCCGGACTACGAGATCGTGACCGACCTCGACACGATCCCCGCGCCCCTGCGGGGACTGAGCCCGGCCAATCCCGTGAACCTGCCCCGCGGCGGGGGCGCGCAGCTCGAGCTCCCGCCCCGGGTGCGCGGTACGACACCGCTGTGGGCCCACTGGGAGGGTCCCGGGCCGAACCCGCACACCGCCGCGCTCATCGCCGCGCTGGCGGCCGCGGCACGGGAACGTCCGGCGGGCCGGCGACGTTGAACATCGTGGCGCCCCGGCTATCGGGGCTCCCTTCGATCGCGAGGACACGTTGCACGGCGTTCGCATCGGCCGCCTGGCCGGTATCCCCATCCACCTCCATTGGTCCACGCTCGTCATCGTCGGCCTGGTGACCGCGGGCCTGGCGTCGGCCGCCCTGCCGACGGTGGCGCCCGACGCCGGCACCGGCCTGCTCGTCGTGGCCGGCTTGGTCGGCGCCGTCGGGCTCCTGGCCTCGATCGTTGCTCACGAGCTCGCCCACGCGCTCATGGCTCGCCGCCTCGGCATCCCTGTCACGCATATCGACCTGTGGGTGCTGGGCGGGATCGCCCACCTGTCGCGAGAAGCGCGCACGGCGGGCCAGGAGGCCGCCGTTGCCGTGGTCGGGCCGCTCACGTCGATCGTCATCGGCCTCCTGGCCGGCGCCGGGGCCCTGGTCCTGGACGGCCTGCCCGGCGCCGTCTTGGGCTACCTGGGGTTCATCAACCTGCTGCTGGCGGGGTTCAACCTGCTGCCCGGGGCCCCGCTCGACGGCGGGCGCCTGCTGCGGGCGGGCCTGTGGGCCCGCTCCGGCGACCCCCAGCGCGCCGGTGTGCAGGCGGCCACCGCCGGGCGGTGGCTGGGGGCGGGCGTGGCCGCCTTCGGGTTCGTCGAGCTGATCAACGGCCGGCCCGGGCTCACGCTCATCGTCATCGGCTGGTTCATGATGCAGAGCGCCCTGGCCGAGGGTCTGGTCCATCGCGTCCAGCTCGGGCTGCGAGGCCGGTCGGCTGGGTCTCTGGCCGAGGCTCCGGTCGTGTTGCCTGAGTGGTCGACGGTGGCGTGGGCCGTCGAGCAGCCCGGCATCGGGCGGGGCGGCGGCATCGTGGCCGTGCGCGACGGCGACGGCGCCCTCGTCGGCTACGTGACCTCGCCGCAGCTCCGGGCGATCCCGGCCCCCGAGCGGGCCGAGGTCGTACTGCGGGAGCTGGCCGTGCCCCTCGGCACGCTGCCCGTGGTCGGGGCCGACGAACGCGCCGACGGGCTCCTCGACCGCCTGCGCCAGGTCAGCTCGGCCGTGGCCGTGCGCGACGGGGGCCGTCTGGTCGGGTTCGTGACTCCGGCCGCCGTGCAGCGCCTGCTCACGACGAGATAGCCGCGCGGCGTCGGGTCGTCAGGCGACCATAACCCCGCGCGACTGCCAGGATGCGGTCGTGCTCGGCACGCTGGGGGACCTCGTCGAGGACGTGGTGGTGTGGCTGGACGCGCCGATCCGGCGGGGGGCGGACACGCCGGCCCGGGTGTTCCGGCTGCGGGGCGGCAGCGCCGCCAACGTGGCCGCCCAGGCGGCGGCCATCAGCCCGCCGGGGTCGGTGCGGTTCCTGGGGCAGGTGGGCGGCGACGATGCCGGCCACCGGCTCGTCAGTGACCTCGAGGCCGCCGGGGTCCGGGTGTGCGTGCGGCGAGCCGGGCGGACGGGCACGATCGTGGTGCTGGTCGAGCCCGACGGGCAGCGCACGATGCTGCCCGACCGCGGCACGGCGGTCGAGCTGGACAGCGTGCCCGCCGCCTGGCTCACCGGTCTGGGTGTGCTCCACGTGCCCGCCTACTCACTCGAGGCCGAGCCATTGGCGGCGGCCGCCCGCTCGGCCGCCCGGGCGGTGGCCGCCGCCGGCGGCGAGATCACCGTGGACGCCTCGTCGGTGAGCGTGATCGACGGCCTGGGCCCGGCTCGCATCCGGGAGCTCCTCGTCGAGCTGGCGCCGGCGGTGCTCTTCGCCAACGGCGACGAGGCCGCCCGGCTCGAACTGGGCGACCAGCCGCCGCCGGGCGTGGGGCTGGCCGTCGTCAAGCACGGGGCCGAGCCCGCCCGGTTGCTGCGGCCGGGGTGCCGGCCCGAGCACGTCCCCACCCTGCCCCTCCCGGCCGGCACCGTGCTGCGGGACACGACTGGGGCGGGCGATGCCTTCGCCGCCGGGTTCCTCGTGGCCTGGCGGGGCGGAGCCGACGCCGTGGACGCCGCCCGGGCGGGCCACCGCCAGGCCGCCGCCACCTTGGCCCTGCCCGGCGCCACGCTCGGCCTCCCCCGCCCGGCGGTCGGCCTCGCCGGACCCACGGTGGACCTGCCGGATCCCACGGCCGGCCTCGCCGGACCCACGGTGGACCGGTCGGATCCCACGGCCGGCCTCGGCAAACCCACGGTGGACCGGTCGGATCCCACGGCCGACCTCCCCGCCACCACGCTCCAGCGGCCGGGCTGACGTGTTACGCCCCGTGGTCAGCGCCGAGGTCGCGGCCGCGCGAGCGGCTGGGACGGCAGTCGTGGCGCTCGAGTCGACCATCTTCTCCCACCTCGGCCTGCCCAGCCCGGCCAATGCCGACGCCCTCGTGCGCTGCCTCGAGGCCGTGCGCGCCCACGGGGCGGTGCCGGCGGTGACGGCCGTGGTGGACGGTGTCGCCCGGGTGGGTATCGCCGTCGAGGAGCACGAGCGCATCCTCGGCCCCGCCCGCAAGACGGCCGAGCGCGACCTCGGCGTGGCCATCGCCCAGGGCTGGCCCTTCGGCGCCACCACGGTGTCGGCCGCCGTCGCCCTGACCGACGCCGCCGGCCTGTCGGTGTTCGCCACCGGCGGCATCGGGGGGGTGCACCGCGGCGCCGAGCGCACCGGCGACGTGTCGGCCGACCTCGACGCCCTCGCCCACCATGCCGTGGTGGTGGTGTGCGCCGGGGCCAAGGCGTTCCTCGACCTGGCGCGCACCCTGGAAGAGCTCGAACGGCTCGGTGTGCCCGTCGTGGGGTGGCGTACCGACGACTTCCCGGCCTTCTACACCCGCTCCTCGGGGCTGGCCGTGCCCCAACGCGTGGAGAGCGCCCGCGAGGCGGCGGCCGCCTTCGCCTCCCGCGCCCGGCCCGGCACGGGGCTGTTGGTGGCCGTGCCCATCCCGGCGCCCGACGAGCTCGACCCCGCCACGCTCGATGCCACCCTGGCCGACGCCCTCGCCGCCGCCGACGGCGCCGGGATTGCAGGCGCGGCCGTCACCCCGTTCGTGCTCGGGCGCATTGCCGCCGCGACGGCCGGCGCCAGCCTGCCCGCCAACCTCGCCTTGGCCGAGCACAACGCCGCCGTGGCCGCCGAGATCGCCGTCGCCCTCGCCGCGTTGGACCAAGGCGAGGGCGTCTAGCGCCGGCCGCCCGACCGCTCCGGACGCCGACCGGTGATCAGGGAGCGAGGCGTTCGATCACCCAGGCATCCCCGTCGCCGACGCGGCGGTAACGGAAGCGGTCGTGGAGGCGGCTGGGCCGGCCCTGCCAGAACTCCAGTTCTTCGGGCCGCACCCGAAAGCCGCCCCAGAAGTCGGGACGGGGCAGGACCTCGGCGCCGCCGAAGCGGGCCGTCACCGCCGCCAGGCGTTCTTCCAACTCGGCCCGGTCGGCCAGCACCGCCGACTGCGGCGACGCCCAGGCACCCTGCTGGCTGCCGACCGGGCGGGACGCGAAGTACCCATCGGCCTCGGCGTCGGGCACCCGCTCCACCGGCCCCCGCACGCGCACCTGCCGGTGCAGCGCCAGCCAGCCGAAGGTGAGCGCCGCCTGCGGGTGGACGGTCAGGTGGCGGCTCTTGGGGCTGTCGAGGTGGGTGTAGAACGCGAAACCGCGCCGGTCGACGCCCCGCACGAGCACGAAGCGGCAGTCGGGGCGCCCCGCCTCGTCGACGGTGGCCAGGGCCATGGCATTGGGCTCCTCCACGTCGGCGGCGACGGCGTCGGCGTACCACCGTTCCCACTGCACGATCGGGTCGTCGGCCAGGTCGGCGCGATCCAGGCCGGCGGTCTCGTACTCCACGCGGCGATCGGCAATACCCACGGCGGCGAGTCTGCCCGACGACGACCGAGCGGTGCGCCCGGCCGCTTCGGAGGGTCGGCCAACGGCCCCTGGCCGAGCGCGCGGCGATGAATCGCTGCGCCGTCTCGCGAGACGGGTCCCAGGAATGGGCGCCGCGCCCCGTTCATCGTGCTCGGCCTGGTGGCCGCTCTCGTAGCGCTGCTCCGACCTGCCGGCGTCCAGTAGGAAGGGCGCCATGAGTGACACCGCCGACCGCTACCGACGCCTCTCCCAGGACATGGCCAGCACGATCGCCGCCGTCCCGGATGACGGCTGGGACGGCCAATCGCCGTGTGAGGACTGGAAGGCCCGTGATGTCGTCGGCCACCTCGTCCACACCTCGGGCATGTTCCTCGGCTTCGTGGGGCGCGAGCCGCCGTCCGGGCCGTCGGTGGAGGACGACCCGGTGGCCGCGTGGGACTCGGCGCGCCGCCAGGTCCAGGCCGCCCTCGACGACCCCGCCGTCGCCGAGCAGACCTTCCAGGGGGTGACGGGCACGAGCACCTTCACCGCCGCCGTCGACCGTTTCTTGTGCTCCGACCTGGTGGTCCACCGCTGGGACCTGGCGCGAGCGACCGGGCAGGACATCCGCCTCGACCCCGACGACATGGCGTACGTCCGGGCGGCCGTCGCCCCCTTGGCCGACAAGATGCGCACGCCGGGGGCCTTCGGCCCCGAGCTCGAGCCACCCCCTGGCGCCGATGAGCAGACCGCCTTCCTCGCCTACTTCGGCCGCCGGGCCTGACTCGAGGCGCATGCCCCTGGCGCGGTGTCTGTGGAGACTTGGGGTCGCAGGACGACCCCAAGTCGTCACGAAAGGCGAGGGTGCCCGGCGCCGGGGGCGTTGGCGGGCGGGCCCCGCCGGCGGTAGACCGATCGGGTGGGCATCGCCGTCGAGGACCCGCCGGCTCGCCAGCTCGGACGCCTCGTCGACCGGGCCGAGGTGCGCGTCCTCAGCCGGCCGCGCAACGGCCCGGGCCTGGTGCTCCTGGCCGCGCATCTCGCCGCCCTGGGCCTCGGGGGCGCCTGGGTGTGGGCCGCCCGCGGCACGTGGTGGGTGGTCCCCGCCCTCGTGGTGCACGGCGCCGTCGTCGCCCACCTGTTCGCCCTCCTGCACGAGGCCAGCCACGGCACGGCGTTCCGCTCGCGGTGGTTGTGCTCCGCCGCCGCCCACGGCGCCGGGTTCGCTCTCGGCCTGCCCGCCGGCTACTTCCGGCTCGAGCACCTGGCTCATCACCAGGCGACCCAGGACCCCGAGCGCGACCCCGAGCTCATCGCCGTCCCGGCGTCGCGTCGCGCCTACGCCACCTTCGTCGCCGGCCTGCCCTACTGGTGGTGGGCGACGCAGACGTTCGCCACCCATGTCGCCGGACGCACCCTCGGTTTCGAGCACCGCTTCCTGGCTCCGCGCGCCCGTCCCGCCGTCGTGCGCGAGGCCCGCGCCTACCTGGCCGGCTACATCGTGGTCGTCGGCGTCGCCGCCGCAACCGGCGCGCTGGGCGCAGTCGTGTGGCTGTGGCTGCTGCCCCGTCTCGTGGGCGAGCCGTGGATGCGCGTGGCCCGCCTGTCCGAGCACGCCGGCCGGCCGCTCACCTCCGACATCACCGAGAACACGCGATCGCTGGCGGGCGTCCCCCGACCACTGCGCCTGCTGGCGTGGAACATGCCCTACCACGCCGAGCACCACGCCGCCCCCGGCGTGCCCTTCCACGCCCTGCCCCGCCTGCATGCCCGGCTGGCCCCGCACCTGCAGGGACGGGCCGAGGGCGGCTACCGGGCCGCCCAGGGCGAGATCCTGGCGCAGGTGGGCCGGCACCAGGTCCGGCACCAGGTCCGACACGGGGGCTGAGACCAGGGCCGCGGGAGGCCCGCGCTAGCTTGGCTCGATGGGCGACCCGCCGGCTCGGGTTTCGCGGCGGGCCTCGTGATCCGCCTCGACCGGGTCACCAAGCGGTACCCGGACGGGACGGTCGCCGTCGACGACCTCACCATGGAGATGGCCGACGGGGACATCAGCGTCCTCATCGGCCCCTCCGGCTGCGGCAAGACGACCACGCTGCGCATGATCAACCGCATGATCGAGCCCACCAGCGGGCGCATCGAGATCGACGGCCGCGACATTCTGCACGTCCCGTCCCACGAGCTGCGGCGGGGCATCGGCTATGTCATCCAACAGGCGGGCCTGTTCCCGCACCGCCGGGTGATCGAGAACATCACCACCGTTCCCCACCTCCTCGGGTGGGACAAGAAGCGGGCCACGGCCCGGGCCATGGAGCTGCTCGAGCTGGTCGGCCTGTCACCCACCTTGGCCCGGCGCTACCCGCCCCAGCTGAGCGGCGGCCAGCAGCAGCGCGTGGGCGTGGCTCGGGCGCTGGCCGCCGACCCGCCCGTGCTGCTCATGGACGAACCCTTCGGCGCCGTCGACCCCATCGTGCGCGCCCAACTGCAACAGCAGCTCCTGCACCTGCAGCACGAGCTGCACAAGACGATCGTGTTCGTCACCCACGACATCGACGAGGCCATCCTGCTCGGCGACCGCATCTGTGTGCTGGGCTTGGGCGCCGCCATCGAGCAGTACGCGCCGCCGGCCGAGATGCTCGCCCGCCCGGCCAATGCCTTCGTGGCCGACTTCCTGGGCAACGACCGCGGCCTGAAGCTGCTGTCGCTCGTGCCCGCCTTGGAAGTGGCCACGGACCCCGAGCGCAGCACGTCGGGGTGGACGCTGGCGCTGGACGACCAGGGGCGCCCGACGACGTGGGACAGCGCCGACGGCGACGCGCCCGTGCCCGCCGCCACCGTGGGGCCCGACGGGTCGGCCCGCAGCCTGCTGGACGCCGCCGTGTCGGCGCCCTCGCGAGCGGCCGTGCGGGTCGACGACCGCGGCGGCTTCGTGGGCCTCGTGTCGTACGGGGCCATCGGCGCGTTGCTGGCGGCCAAGCTCGATGAGGCGGTCGCATGACGCTGGCCCGCCCGCCCAGCTGGAGCGGGTTCGGGTACAAGGGCAACGGGGACGTCGTCTGGTACTACACGCTCGTCCATCTGCGTCTGACGCTCGTGGCCCTGATCCTGGGCGCCCTCGTGGCCTTCCCGCTCGGGATCATCGGGTTCCGCTGGCGGCGCACCTATCCCTGGATCCTGGGTGTCACCAACGTCGCCTACACCATCCCGTCGCTGGCCCTCATCGTGATGCTCGGCATCCCGTTCGGCCTGCTGAACGACAAGCCGCTGGTGGTCGCCCTGGCCATCTACGCCCTCGCCATCCTCGTGCGCAACCTGGTGGAGGGGCTGCGGGCGGTCCCGGAATCGGTGCGGGACGCCGCCACGGGCATGGGCTACACGCCGGGTCGGCGCCTGCTGGCCGTCGAGCTGCCCCTGGCCGTCCCCGCCATCATCGCCGGACTCCGGGTGGCGGCGGTGTCCACCATCAGCCTGGTGAGCGTCGGGGGTGTAATCGGCCGCGGCGGGCTCGG
>JBIOZN010000464.1:0-5282 GCA_044871175.1 Acidimicrobiales bacterium
CTTCAACCGCGTCCACGTGGTACCGCCGTGCACGATCTCGGCCGACGACGCCCGCCTCGCCCTCGCCGCCCTCGACGACGCCCTCACCGCCGCCGACGCCTACTGCTCCTAGCCCGTCCTGAGCGCCTGCGTAACCGTTCCGTTGGACAGGTCAACGGAACGGTCACGCAAGCGGTGTCGGTCGGCGGCGTCGTCGTCGGGGGCGTCCGGGCGGGGGGTGTCGGCGGGGGCGGGGGGTGTCGGCGGGGGCGGGGGGTGTCGGCGGCGTCGGCGTCCGGGCTAGTTGCCGCCCTCCTGGAGCTCGACGGTGGCGGGCTTGAACGACGTCCCGGTGACGTCGACACCGTCGGCCTTGAGCTCGTCGACCGCCTTCTGGGCCAGGTCGGTGCGATAGGCGTCGGCGTCGGGCGCCGCCGGGATGATGGCCTGCGACGTGGCCACCGAGATGGTCTGGTCCCACAGCGCCTTGTCCATGATCCCGATGCCCGCGGGGGAGGGCCAGATCAGCTTGTTGATCTCGTTGATCTGCCACTTCTGGTGGCTGGCCCCGAGCGTTGGGCCGGCGGCGAGCACGATGTCGGTGCAGGCGTCGAGGTTGTCCCGGCAGTAGGCCCACCCCTTCATCGACGCCTTGAGGAACCGCACGGCCGTGTCCTGGAACGCCGGGTCCGACAGGCGTGACGTCTGGGCCCACACCGCGTCCTGCAGCATGGCCGTGCCCACGTCGTTCCAGTTGATGACGTTGAGATCGCTCGGCTGGATGAGCTGACCGGTCGCCGGATTGGGCGTCTCCAGCATCTGGGCGTACTCGTTGTAGGTCATGGCCTGGGCGGCGTCGATCTCCCGGTTGGTGATGGCCACCATGTCGAACTGCTGCTGCACCAGCTCCACGTCGGTGCTGGGGTTGAGCCCTGCCTGCTTCAAGCCGGCGAGCAGCTCGAACTCGTTGCCGAAGCCCCAGTTGCCCACCTTCTTGCCCTTCAGGTCGGCCGGCTTGGTGATGTTGGCGTCCTTCCAGCTCACCTGCAGCGTGCCCGAACGCTGGAAGATCTGGGCGATGTCGGTGATCTTGGCGCCCTCGTTGCGCGAGGCCAGCGCCTTGGGCACCCAGGCGATGGCGAAGTCGACCGCCCCCTGGGCCACCTGGTTCTGGGGCACGATGTCGACGCCGCCTTCGACGATCTTCACGTCGAGGCACTCCGCCTTGTAGTAGCCCTGGTCCTGCGCCGCGAAGTAGCCGGCGAACTGGCCCTGGGTGAACCATTGCAGCTGCAACGACACCGACTTCGGCTGGTCGCACTGCTCTCCACCGCCGCCGCCGGCTGCCGCGGTCGTGGCGGCCGCGGTGGTGGCCCCACCGCCGGCCGCCGTCGTGGCGGCGGTGCCCTCGTCGTCGTCGTCGCCGCAGGCGACCGTCACCAAGGTGACGACGGCGGCCAGGGCCAGGGGGGCCCACACCTTGTGTCGTCGATGTGCTGTTGTCATGGTGCTCTTTCCCCCGGGTGATGTGGATGGACAGTGACGGTTCAAAGGGCTTCACGGGCGAGGGCGTCGCGCCGCCAGGGCAGCAGCAGCCACTCGAGCAGCAGGGCGAGGCCGAACAGGGCGAGGCCGATGATGCTGGCCGCCAGCACCGCCGCCCAGGCCCGGTCGTAGCGGGACAGACCGGCGGACTGGGTGATGATCTGGCCGAGCGAGCCCTGCGTCCCTCCGAAGTACTCGGCCACGATGGCGGCGATCACGGCCAGCGACCCGGCCAGCCGCAGGGCGGCCATCAGGAAGGGCAGGGCGTTGGGCACCTGCACCCGGCGCAGGACCTCGCTGCTCGACGCCGCGTAGCTGCGCATGAGCTCGAGGTGGATGGGCTCGACCTGCGTGAGCCCCTTGGACACGTTGACGAACACCGGGAAGAACACGACCAGCATCACCACCGCCCGGCGTGACCACGGGTCGGTGGTGCCGAACCAGATGTTGAACACCGGCGCCACCGCGATGATGGGCATGGCGCTGACGGCGGCGGCCAGCGGGGTGATGGAGTCGTTCACCGGCCCGAAGCGCGAGCAGGCGAGGGCGGCCACGACGGCCAGCACCGTGCCGATGGCGAGCCCCCACAGCGCGTTCGCGCCGGTGATGCGGGCGGCCTTGAAGATGAGCTCGCGCTCGTCGAAGAAGGTCGAGAAGATGGCCGACGGCCGGGGCAGCAGGAACTGCTGGATGTCGAAGACGCGCACCGCCCCTTCCCACAGCAGGGCCAGGACGAGCCCGAACACCAGCGGGGTCACGATGGCAGCCACCCGTCCGTGCGTCACAGGTCGTCGCTCCCGCCACGCTCACCGGCGCCCTCGAAGCCCCGAAGGGCCTCGCGCACCTCGGTGACCTTCTTGAAGAACTCGGACGCTTCCCGGGTGTCGTAGCTGCGGGGGCCGAGGTCGATGTCGACGATGGCGGCCACCCGGCCGGGACGGGGTGACATCACCACCACCCGGTCCGACAGGTACACCGCCTCGGGGATCGAGTGGGTGACGAACACGACCGTGGTGTCCAGCTCGCCGCAGATGCGCAGCAGCTCGGCCTGCATGTGCTCGCGGGTCATCTCGTCGAGCGCGCCGAAGGGCTCGTCCATGAGCAGCAGCGGCGGGTCGACGGCCAGGGCCCGGGCGATGGCGACGCGCTGTTGCATGCCGCCCGACAGCTCCGACGGCCGATGGCCGGCGAAATCCTCCAGCTTCACCAGCCGCAGCATCGCCGTGGCCCGCTCCTGGCGCCGGCGCTTGTCCCAGCCCCGCAGCTCGAGGGGCAGCTCGACGTTGCGCACGACGGTGCGCCACTCGAACAGCCCTGCCTGCTGGAACGCCATCCCGTAGTCCTGGTCGAGCCGGGCCTGCCGCGGCGGCTTGGCGTTGACGCGTACCTCGCCCGCCGTGGGCTCGATGAGATTGGCCACCAGCCGCAGGAGCGTGCTCGTGCCGCACCCCGACGGTCCGATCAGGGTGACGAACTCGCCCCGCTCGACGACCAGGTGAATGTCCTGCAGGGCCGTGACCGCAGGCGCACGACGCGGGTGGAACACCTTCGTGACCCCTGCCAGGGCGACGGTGGCCGGGTCGGGGCTCACCGTTCGTTCTCCGCCGACCGGGACGTGGGCAGCAGGCGGTCGAACAAGCTGATGAGCCCCACGAACAACAACCCGAGCAGCGCGGCGCCGAGGATGGCGCCGTACAGCTTGGGCGGGTCGGTCTGGGCCTGCTGGGCGTACGACAGGATCAGGCGGCCGATGCCGCCCTCGATCCCGGTGGAGATCTCGCCCACGATCGCCCCCACGATCGACGCCGTGGCCGCCAGCTTGAGGGCGGGGACGAGGTAGGGCACAGCGGCGGGGAACCGCAGCTTCATCAACGTCTGGCGCCAGCTGGCGGCGTAGGAGTCCATGAGCTCGAGGGCATGGCGCGAAGGTGAGTGCAACCCCCGCAGGCCGTTCACTGCCACCGGGAAGAACGTGAGGTACGTGGCGATGATCGACACCGACAGCCAGCGCCGCTCCTCGATGAACGGCAGCCTCCCGGCCCAGGCCACCACCACCGGGGCCAGGGCGATGAGGGGGATGGTCTGGGACACGATGACCCACGGCAGCAGGCCCCGTTCGGCCACCCGCCAGCGCAGCATCACCACGGCCAGGGCGAGGCCGATGACGACGCCGGCGGCGAAGCCGACGAACGCCTCCCGGAACGTGAACGCCGCCGCCTTCAGCACGGCCACGAGCACCGTCTCGCTCCGGCCCCGCTGCTGGGGCTCGAACAGGCGGCTCACGATGTCGCCGATCGACGGCATCGTGCGGTCGTTGGTGACCACGGGCAGCTCGCCGCCGACCACCGGCCACCGGTCGTCGGTGGCGCGCCCCATCGCCCGGTAGCCCTCCCACAGCCCGGCCAGCAGCAGCAGGGTGACCACCACGGCGGCGACGCGCCGCAGGGCGACGAGCGTGCTCCTCGTCAACGCTTGGCGGCCAGGTGCTCGGCGACGCGGGGGATGACGTGATCGCCGTAGGCGGCCAAGGTGTGGTCCTTGGCGTCGTGTTGCAGGTAGACGGCGAACTGGTCGACGCCCAGGGCGCGCAGCTCCTGTAGCCGGGCGACGTGCTCGTCGGGGGGGCCGAGCAGGCAGAACCGCTCGACGATCTCGTCGGGCACGAACGCGGTGTGCGGATTGCCGGCCTTGCCGTGCTCGTTGTAGTTGTAGCCCTGGCGGCCGGCGATGTAGTCGGTGAGGGCGGCGGGCACGGGCGAGCCGCCCCCGTCCCGCCCGCCGGCGCCGTAGCGGGCGACGAGGTCGGCCACGTGGTTGCCCACCATCCCGCCGAACCAGCGGCACTGGTCGCGCATGTGGGCGCGGTCGTCGCCCACGTAGGCGGGCGCCGCCACACACACCTTTATGGCCGCCGGGTCACGCCCGGCCTGCTCGGCCGCCTCGCGCACGGCCTTGATCGTCCAGGCGGCGATGTCGGGATCGGCCAGCTGCAGGATGTACCCGTCGCCGACCTCGCCGGCCAGCGCCAAGGCCTTGGGTCCGTAGGCGGCCACCCAGACCTCCAGGCGGCTGGTCCCGCCCCACGGGAAGCGCACCGTCGAGCCCTTGTAGGCGACGTCCCGCCCGTTGGCCAGCTCGCGGATGACGTGGATCGCCTCGCGCAGGGTCGCCAGCGTGGTGGGCTGGCCGTTGGTGACCCGCACGGCCGAGTCGCCCCGCCCGATTCCGCACACCGTGCGGTTGCCGAACATCTCGTTGAGGGTGGCGAACAGCGAGGCCGTCACCGTCCAGTCGCGCGTGGCCGGGTTGGTGACCATCGGGCCCACGGTGACCTTGCGGGTGGCGGCCAGGATCTGGCTGTAGATGACGAACGGCTCCTCCCACAGCAGGTGCGAGTCGAACGTCCACACGTGGCTGAACCCGCGCTGCTCGGCCTGGCGGGCCAACTCGACCACCCGGCTGGCGGGCGGGTCGGTCTGGAGGACGATGCCGACGTCCATCAGCGACCGCCACCCGCGCCCGGGGGTGTGCTCACGGGCGCCCTGGTCGGGCGGAGGCACATCCTGTGTGCACTGGCCCGACAGAAGCGGGTGCCGGTCGACATCACCGGTTCTGGGGGAAGCCGAGGTCGACCGCCGACGTGGCGGGGTCGGGCCAGCGGGACGTGACGACCTTGGTGCGGGTGTAGAAGTGAATGCCCTCGGGGCCGTACATGTGGGTGTCGCCGAACAGCGAGTCGTTCCAGCCGCCGAAGCTGT
>JBIOZN010000465.1:0-22016 GCA_044871175.1 Acidimicrobiales bacterium
CTTCGCGATCATCTTCGGCGCCGAGCTGAACGCCGAGCTCGAACGTCAAACGCGCAAGGACACCACCAAAGGCCCCGACGAGCCCATGGGGGAGCGCGGCGCCGAGTCGGCCGACACCGTGGGGGAGACGGCCGAGGACGTGAAGGCCCACGAGCGCGAGGTCAAGGAGAAGTCCAAGGCCCGCTGACCGGGCCGCCCCAACCCGGTTTGCACCCTCAGGGCCAACAGTGGGCCCTCAGGGTGCAAACCCAGGACACGCTCGATCCGGTTTGCACCCTCAGGGCCAACAGTGGGCCTTCAGGGTGCAAACCGGGAGAGGCGGCCGGTGCGGACGTGGCAGGCGGCGGTGTGGGTGGCCGAGGCCCGGGCCGGTTCGAGCACCGGGTCCTCGACGTCGCACACGCCGTCGACCCGCAGGGGGCAGCGGGGATGGAAGTGGCACCCCGGCGGCGGGTCCAGCGGACTGGGCAGCTCGCCCCGCAGCACCTGGCGGCGCCGGGCCCGGCCCGGCTCGGGGATGGGCACGGCCGACAGCAACGCCTCGGTGTACGGGTGCTGGGGCACGCCGAACACCTCGTCACGCGTGCCCAGCTCGACGATGCGGCCCAGGTACATCACCGCCACGCGGTCGCACAGGTGCTCGACCACCGCGAGGTCGTGAGCGATGAACACCAGGGTGAAGTCGAGCCGGCGCTGCAGGTCGCGCAGCAGGTTGAGGATCTGGCTCTGGATGGACACGTCGAGGGCCGACACCGGCTCGTCGGCCACCAGGAACCGGGGCCGCACGGCCAGGGCCCGCGCGATTCCCACCCTCTGGCGCTGCCCGCCCGAGAACTGGTGGGGGTAGCGGCGGGCGTGGTACGGCTCGAGCCCCACCAGTTCGAGCACCTCGCCCACCCGCGCCGTCCGGTCGGCCTTCCCGACGCCCTGGGCCCGCAGGCCCTCGCCGATCGAGTCGCCCACGGTGGCCCGGGGGTCGAGCGACCCGTAGGGGTCCTGGAACACGATCTGCACCTCGCGGCGCAGCCGGCGCAGGTCGTCGCCCGCGGCCGTGCGGACGTCGAGCCCGTCGAAGCTGATGGTGCCGGCGTCGGCGTCGAGCAGGCGCACCAGCAGGCGCCCCAACGTCGTCTTGCCGCACCCCGACTCGCCCACGAGCCCCAGCACCTCACCGGCGGCGATGTCGAGGTCGACGCCGTCGACGGCGCGCACGAAGCCGCTGATGCGGCTGAAGGCCCCGGCTCGCACCGGGAACATCTTCTCCACGCCCTTCAGCGACAACAGCGGGCTGCCTGACGTCGCCGTCGGCGACGGCGACGTCATCGTGGGGTGATCTCCACGGGCACCTCGACGGCGTCGCTGTGGAGGAAGCATCGCACCCGGTGGCCGGGCGCCACCTCCACCAGCGCAGGCAACGCCTCGGTGCACTGGGTGAGGCCGGCCTCGACCCGGGCCTCGCATCGCGGCGCGAAGCGGCAGCCGGCGGGCAGGTCGATGAGGTTGGGCACCCGCCCGGGGATGACGGTGAGGGCCTCGGCCCGCCGCCCGATCACCGGCACCGACCCGATGAGCCCCTGGGTGTAGGGGTGCAGAGGAGCCCGGTACAGCAGCCCGGTAGGGGCCTCCTCCACGATCTGGCCGGCGTACATCACCGCCACCCGCTCGCACATCTCGGCCACCACGCCCAGGTCATGGGTGATGAGCACCATGGCCATGCCCATGTCGGCCTGCAGCGACCGCATGAGGTCGAGGATCTGGGCTTGGATGGTGACGTCGAGGGCGGTGGTGGGCTCGTCGGCGATGAGCAGCTGCGGCTGGGCGGCCAGCGCCATGGCGATCATCACCCGCTGGGCCTGCCCACCCGACAGCTGGTGCGGGTAGCTGTCGGCCCGGCGGGCGGCGTCGGGGATTCCGACCCGTTCGAGCATCTCCACCGCTCGCCGCCGCCCGGCCTTCCGGCGCAGCCGGCGGTGGATCTCGTACACCTCGCCGATCTGGAAGCCGGCGTCGTAGCAGGGGTTGAGCGAGGAGTTGGGCTGTTGGAAGACCATGGCGATCTTCTCGCCCCGCACGTCCCGCAGCTTGCGGGCCGACAGCTTGAGCAGGTCGGCGCCGTCGAAGCGCACCGAGCCGGCCACCACCCGGCCGGGCGGGGCCACCAGCCGCAGCACCGAGTACATGCTGACGCTCTTGCCCGAGCCCGACTCGCCCACGAGGCCGAGCACCTCGGCCCGGGCGACGGCCAGGTCGAGCCCGTCCACCGCCTTCACCACGCCGTCGGCCGTGAAGAACCAGGTGCGCAGCCCGACGATGTCGAGCAGCGGCGAGCGCCCCGACCCGGGGACACCGTCGCCGGCCAGCGTCACGACCCGCTCACCGGGCTGGGGGCTGCCGGCGGAGGGCGTGCTCATCGGTTGAGGCGCGGATCGAGGGCGTCGCGCAACCCGTCACCGATGAGGTTGAAGGCGAGCACGTTGATCATGATCATGAGGCCGGGGAAGATCACCAGGTGGGGCGCCGACAGCAGTTGGTTGCGCTCGGCCGCCAACATCGACCCCCATTCCGCCTGGGGGGCCTGCACGCCCAGGCCGAGGAAGCTGAGGGCGGCGATCTCGAGCACGGCGGTGGCGATGCCCAGCGTCGCCTGCACCACCAGCGGGGTGAGGCAGTTGGGCAGGACCCGGTGCACGAGGATCCGCCGCGACGGCACGCCCAGGGCCCGGTCGGCGGCCACGAACTCCTGCTCCCGGATCGACAGCGCGCTGGCCCGCACGACGCGGGCGTAGATCGGGATGGTGACCACGGAGATGGCGAGAACGGCGTTGAACAAGCCCTTCCCCAGGACGGTGACGATGGTGATGGCGAGCAGCAACGACGGGAAGGCGAGCAGCACGTCCATCACCCGCATGGTGACGTTGTCGACCGTGCGCCCGTAGAAGCCGGCGATCAGCCCGAGGGCCGCACCGATGAGCACGGCCATGGTGACCGAGCCGATGCCGGCCAGCAGCGAGATGCGGGCGCCGTAGATCAGTCGGGACAGCTCGTCGCGCCCGTTGCCGTCGAGGCCCAGCCAGTGCTCGGCGCTCGGGTCGGCGCGCGGGCGCAAACCCTCGTCCAGGAAGTCCTCGGTGGGGCTGTAGGGCGCGATGAGCGGGGCGAACACCGCCAGCACGACCAGGAACGACAGCAGCACGAGGCCCACGATGGCCGACGGCTTGCGCAGCGTCTCCCGCAGGGCGTCGCGCCACAGTCCCCGCTCGCGCTCGGCCGTGGCCCCGACGGGCGCCAGCGTGGGCGGCGTGGGGGAGACGAGGGCTTCGACCTGCTCGCTCACAGGTGCCTCATGGCCTCACCCCACCCGCACCCGCGGGTCGAGGAACGTGTAGACGATGTCGGTCAGCAGGTTCACGAGCACGAAGGCGACGGCGATCACCAGCGTGAAACCCTGCACGACGGCGTAGTCGCGCGCGGTGATGGCGTCGTACAGGGTCTTGCCCACTCCGGTGAGGTTGAAGATCGACTCGGTGAGGACGGCTCCGCCGACCAGGGCGCCGAGCGACAACCCGATCACCGTCACCACCGGCAGGAGCGAGTTGCGCAGGGCGTGCCGGCGCACCACCACGAGCTCCTTCAAGCCCTTGGCCCGCGCGGTGCGCACGTAGTCCAGCCCCAGGTTGTCGAGCAGCGACGACCGGGTCATGCGCGCGATCACCGCGAGCGGGATGGTGCCCAGGGCGAGGGCGGGCAGGATCAGGTAGCGAATGGACTGCCAGAACACGCTCCATTGCGCCGTGATGAGGGCGTTGAACGTCTCCATGTTGCTGAGAAATTCGAACACGCCGTTCTCGCCCCAGCCGTATTTCTCGTAGAAGGGCTCGGGAATCACGCCCGCGGGCAGCCGCCCGGACGGCGGTAACCAGCCCAGCTGCTGGGCGAACACGAACTGGAGCATGAGGCCCAGCCAGAACACCGGCATGGACACGCCCACGTTGGCCAGCACCATCGACCCCACGTCGGCCGCCGACCCGCGTCGATAGGCGGCGATGACACCGAGCGGGATGCCCGCCAGGATGGCGAAGGCGAGGGCGGCGACGGCCAGTTCGAGGGTCACCGGCAGCCGCTCGATGAGCAGCTGGGACACCGAGCGCCCCTGGCTCACGGACTGGCCGAGGTCGCCGGTGGCCACGTTGCCCAGGTAGCGCGCCAGCTGCACGACGATGGGGTCGTCCAGCCCCTCCCGGGCGTTGAACTCGGCGCACACCTTGGGCGTGGCCTTCTCGCCGTAGGTGGCCGTGCACGGGTCGCCCGGGATCACCCGGGCGAGGATGAAGACGGCGACGACGATCCCGATGAGCACCGGGATCGTCGCCACCAGACGCCGGGTGAGGAAGCGGACCATCAGGGGTGATCCCCTGGCCCGTCACCCTCCTTCTTCAGGCGGTGGGTTGAGAAACCCGCCGAACAGGCCGCCCCAGTAGGTGAACAGGCCCTCCCGGCCCTTGTGCAGCGGGTCGGCGGCGTCCCACTGGACCCGGTAGCTCTTCACCACGTCGTTGGCGTCGAAGGTGGAGCCGTCGTGGAACGTGACGTTGGGGCGCAGGGTGAACGTCCACGTCTTCAGGTCGGGCGAGCTCTCGTACTTGGTGGCCAGCGCCGGCACCACGTCGGTGCCACCCACCTTGTAGGCCAGCAGCCCTTCGCCGATCTGCTCGCACACGCGCAAGGCCTCGCCGTCGGTCTCGTCGGCGCACCACAGGCCCGAGGGCTCACCGTTCTGCATGAACGTGAACTGGTCCTGGCCGGGTATCCCCATGGCGGCCAGGGACTCGTTGGTGAGCGGGCTGGCGTGGGCGCCCTCGACGCCGGCCTTGTAGGCCACCGCCGAACCGCCGTAGGCGATGGGGATGGCCTGGGCGTGGGTGAACAGCTCCTTGTTCACCTCGGTGTACAGCCGGTTGCGCTGGGCCTCGTCGGCGGTGGCCGCCGCTCGCGTGATCGTGTCGACCATGTCGGGGAACTTGGTGCCGAACTGGGGCAGCGTGCCGGCGAAGTGGTAGTCGAAGAAGTTGGTGGCATCGGGGAAATCCGCGCCCCAGCCCAGCATGTAGAAGCCGAGCTCACCGGCGTTGGCGGCGTCGATGAAGGCGCCCGACTCCTGCTGGTCGAGGGTGATGTTGATGCCCACCTGGGAGAGCTGGGCCTGGATGTCCTGGGCCACCACCGACGGCTGGGGCAGGTAACCCCGCACGACGTCGCGGTAGGACAGCGTGAGGTCGAGCCCGTTGGGATAGCCCGCCTCGGCCAGGAGGCTCTTGGCCTTGGCCGGGTCGTACGTGAAGCCCTGGAAGCCCTGCTCGTACCCGGAGATGCCGGGGGGCAGGAACTGCGTCGCCACCTGCGATCCCCCGGGATAGAAGTTCTTGACGATGCGGTCTTTGTCGATGGCGTAGCCGATCGCCTGGCGCAGCTTCTCGTTGCTCAAGGGATCCTTGTCGACGTTGAAGCCGAGATAGAAGACGTTGAGCGCCTGGCGGGGGATGAGCTGCAGGCTGCTGTCGCCCTGGACGGTGGCGAAGTCGTCGGTGCCCACGTTGTCGATGCCGTCGACGGCGCCCGACTGCAGCTCGACCAGGCGCTGGGCGGCCTCGGTGGACCACCGGAACACCGCCGTCTCGGCCTTGGCCGGATCACCCCAGTAGTCGTCGTTGCGGGTGAGCACGATCTGGTTGCCCCGCTCCCAGGCCTCCAGCTTGTAGGGGCCCGTGCCGATCGGCTTGTCGATCAGGTCGCCCGTGCCGCCGGTGGACTCGAGGTACTCCTCGGGCACGATCTGCAGCGACGAGAACGCCACCTTCTTGGGCAGGGCCACGTCGGGCTGGCACAGGGTCATCTTCACCGTCAGCTCGTCCACCGCTTCGAGCGAGGCGAGGTTGCCCTCGTAGCCGGCGGTGCCGCACTGGGCGGACTCGTCGTAGGCGAGGGGCGTGAAGGCGCCCCCGCCGGCCGTGGTGTCGCCCCCGCCCCCGGTCGTGGTGCTGGCCCCGTTCGCGCCGCCCGTGGTGGTGGCGCTGGCCCCGCCCTGGTCGTCATCGTCGCCGCCGCAGGCAGCGGCGACCAAGCCGAGCGGCAGCAGCACCGCCAGCGCTCGCGCGCGGCGGGCTCGCAGTCGGCGTGCTCGCATGAGTTCCTCCCCTGGTCATCCGGCGGCACGTCCGTGCCGCCCCCCTCGTCTCCTGGAACGAGAGGGTCATCATGGCACCGTCGGCTCAGCCGGTGAACCAGCCCGAGAGGTCGATGGCCACGTCGGCGTCGTCGTAGGCGAACAGGTCGAAGCGGGGGGTGACGACGCCGAGGGCGGCCCGGTGCTGATCGGGCCCCGACCAGTTGACGGTGGAGGCGAGCGGCGGCGCGCCCGGCACGGGGAAGGCAGTGAGGTACCCGCCGCCGACGGTGTTGGTAGCGGTGAGGTTCACCACCGCGCCGGTAGCGGGGACGCCCAGGTACGCGGCGAGGTTGACGGGGAGCGTGGCCCCCGCGGCGATCCGGTCGGGGGGCCCGGAGAAGCGGGTGTCGAGGACCCGCAGACGGGGCACGGCGACGAACAGGCCGGCGGAGCCGAGGGGGGCGGTGTCGTCGGTGAAGTACCCGACCACGTCGATCACGACATCGGTGGCGGCGTAGGCGTAGACGCTCACGGCGCCGTTGGCGCCCAGCGGCAGCATCACCAGGTTCGAGCGGATGTCGCCCGGCCCGTTCGGGTTGGAGGTCGAGACGGTCGGGCGGGGGGTACCGGTCGGCCACACCGTGAGGTACCCGGGAGCTTCGGGTCCGGTGTAGGTGACGGTGAGGGCCACGGCCTCCACCCCGGTGGGGGGCACCCCTTGCTGGCCCAGGACGGGGACGTCGACCTGGCCGTCGGCGCCGAGACGCCCCGTCTCGCGCGTGTCGAGGAGACGGCTCGGCGGCACCGGTGTGAACCGGCCCTCGCTGACCGCCCGGGTCGGCACCCAGAAGCCGGTGACGTCGGCGACGAGGTGGGCGGCGGTCGACACGTAGACATTGATCCGCCCGGCGGTGCCGAGGGCGACGGCGGTGGCGTTGGCCGCCACCTCGCCCGCCTCGGACACGTTCACGTCGCTCGTGGCCGGTTGCGGCGTGCCCGCGGGGAAGGCGGTGGCGTAGCCGGGGCCCACCGGTTCGGTGACAGTGAGGTTGAGGGCGACGGCCACCGCGTCCACGGGTACGACGTCGCCGGTGACGGCCAGGGACAGCGTGCTGTCGGCCACCGGCTTGACGGGGGCGGCGCCCAGGCCGAGACGGGTGTCGAGGATGCGAGTGGGCTCGAGAGGCACGAACTTCGACGACGGGGTGCCGAACGGCGGGGCGTCGGCGGTGATGCGCCGCAGCTGCCCCCCCGAGCCGAAGGTCGTGTAGTAGAGCGACCAGGCGCCCGCCTCCCGCACGAACTCCATGTCGATGACCTGGCCGGCGTCGGGCGAGAACGTGCTGATCCCGCCGTCGGCGGTGCGGACCAGGATGCGCCGGCAGACGAAGTCGGCGAAGACGTAGGCGCCCTCGTACCCCGGCCAGGCCCCAGACGGGACGAAGGCACCGCCGGTGATCGACTGGCAGCCCGACTCGCGCCCGTACCAGGCGACGGGGTCGGTGTACTCCGGCGGTGTGTTGCCGCAGTCAGTGGTGGACCCGAAGGCGCAGGGGCCCTCGCGCTCGGGCCAGCCGTAGTTGGCACCGGCGGCGCCGTCGTCGATCTCCTCCCAGGTGTCCTGGCCGACGTCGTTGATGCGGAACACGGTCTGGCCGCCCTCGGCGGCGTCCTCGTCGAAGGCCAGGCGGAAGGGGTTGCGCAGCCCCCAGGCGTACGTCTCGGCGCAGGGCTGGCCGGTGGGCGCAGGCCCGGCGTTGCAGCGGGCGCCACCGGCGTACGGGTTGTCGGCCGGGACCGATCCGTCGAGGCCGATACGCAGGACCTTGCCGTTGGGAAGCGACAGGTCCTGGGCGCGCTCGCCGCTCTCGGGCTCGGCGCCGCCACCGTCGCCCACGGTCACGTAGAGCCGGCCGTCGGCGGCCACATGGAGGTCGCCCCCGTTGTGGTTCGAGCCCACGGTTGGCAGCCGGTCGAGCAGGATGGGGTTGGTCGCTCGTGGGCTGAGGTCGTCGCCCGTCAGCGTCCAGGCCGAGACGCGGTTGAAGGCAAAGCCGCCGGTGCAGACGCCCCCGACCCTGACCGTGTAGTAGAGGAACACCGTTGTGACCTGGCCGCCGGCCAGGTCGGAGGCCGCCCCCAACAGGCCCTGCTCGCCGCTGGTGCAGACCTGGCTGCTGATGTCGAGGGCCACGTGCGTCGACGCATCGGGACGGACGATGATGACCCGTCCCGAGCGGTCGAGCACGAGCATGCGCCCGCCCGACAGCTCGGTGAGGCCGGTCGGGGTGGGGACGGCGGCGACGAGCACGTCGGTGAACCCGGGAGGCACGGTGGCCGCGCTCGCGGGGGCGGTGGCGGTGGCCAACGCGCCGGTCACCGCGGTGACGGTCACGGACAACGCGACAAGCACGCGTTGGACTGCTCGGAGCACGGCGGAACCCTCCCGTCCAGGGCGAGCGGCCCACCCTAGGCGGCGCGCCCGCCTCAGCTCGCGGCGGGGGCGACCGGAATGAGCCGAGGGAAGTGGGAGCGCAGGGCCTCGATGGGGGCCACGCTGCGCGTGGCCTTGGCCAACACCAGGGCCCCTTCGAGGGCGATCGTGACGAGCATGGCCGTGTCCATGGCCTCGGCGGGTGGCAATCCGTCGGCCGCCAGCCACTCGGCGATCTCGTGCTGGAGCCCGTCGAACGCCTCGGAACAGGCCTGACCCACTGCCGGGGAGGCGGTGCCGACCTCGAGGGCGACGGTGGCGATCGGGCAGCCCCGCTCGAAGTTGCTGCCCTCCAGGTAGTGCTCGGCGGTGACCAGGTAGGCGTCGAGCGAGGCGAGCGTCGTGCCCGAGTGGTGGGCCCGAAGCCCTTCCCGCAGGCGCCGGCCGGCGTAGGCGATCGCCTCGGCGGCGAGCTGCTCTTTGCCCCCGGGAAAGTGGAAGTACATCGAGCCCTTGGGACTGCGACTCTCGGCCACGATCTGGTCGAGCCCGGTGGCGTGGTAGCCCTGGCGCTGGAGCAGCTGCGCCGTGGTGCTGACCATCCGGTCCTTGCTCGACTGTGGCATCGGGCTCACAGGGTTGAAGTTAGCTAGACCAGTCGTCATAGTGCAACCATGACCGCAAACATCACCAATGTGATCAGGCGGCACCGCGAGCGTCGTCGGGAGCGTCGCAACCCGTGGCGCTTCGACATCGACCCCCGCGTGCGCGCCGAGCTGCAGGCCATCGCCGACGCCCGCTCGGGCGACGCCGCCTGACCAGCTCTCCCCGCCAAGCCCCGGCGCCTCGGGGCGCACCCTCTTCAGGCAGGGAAATGCACCGTAGAGGTGCAGATTCCTGACTGAAGCGGCGGTGCGCACCCTGGCGGCGTGCGGGCGGCCGGGACTCGGCGGCCGGGACTCGACCGTCACGCCGCGACGGTGGAGCCCCCGGCCCGAGCGATGAGCTCGTCCACCAGCGGGTCGCTGGTGGCGTACGGGTCGGGTAGGTGGACTTCGGTGTCCCACAGGCGCAACCGGCCCCAACTGACGGCGGCCGGCGTACGGTGCCGGGCGGCGGCCACGAAGCGGCCCCGCAGACGGGCCCGCGTGCCGGGCGGGGTGACGGCGGCGGCGGCCACCTCGGACTCCTCGACGACGGGCCGCAGCAGGCCTTTGCGCCGCTGGGCCAGGCCCAGGCCCACGGCGGGATCGAGGTCGTCCCACAGCAGGTCGAGCCGGGCCAGCCGGTCGTCCCACCACGTCGCCGTGGCCCGCTCGCGGTAGCGCTCGAGCAGGGCCAGCTTGGCGGCCCAGTCGGCGCGATCGACCAGCCGGGCGGGGTCGGCGTCGAGATCGACGCACGTCTGCTCCCAGGCCCCCAGCACGGCCTCCTCGTCGGCGGGGACGCCGCCGAGGTCGGCCAGGGCCCGGCACCGGCTGGCCAGCTCGGCCTGGAGCTGCGAGGGTCGCCAGCGCCGGCCGTCGGCCAGCTCGACGGTGCGCCGGCAGGTGGGATCCGAGGCGGTGAGGCGGGCGGCCAGCAGGGGGTCGGCCAGGGCGAGGTCGTCGGGGACGAGCCCCTGCTCGATCAGGCGCAGGACGAGCGACGTGGTGCCCAGCCGCATCCAGATGGCCCAGGGGGCGACGTTGGCGTCTGCGCAGGTGACATGGACCCGGCGCCAACGGCCGCCGTCGGCATGGGGCTCGTCGCGCGTCGACACCAGCGCCCGGTTGTCGA
Source organism: Acidimicrobiales bacterium (assembly GCA_044871175.1). Taxonomy (GTDB): domain Bacteria; phylum Actinomycetota; class Acidimicrobiia; order Acidimicrobiales; family Ilumatobacteraceae; genus JBIOZN01. Next base: position 10,377 of record JBIOZN010000465.1, read on the forward strand.
GGCTGGCCTGCCCGGCGATCTGACCCAGGTGCCAGGCCTTCTGGCCCACCACGAACCGGGACCGGCGCCGGTCCCGCTGGTCCCGCCGCACCATCCCGGCCCCGCTCCACACCGTGCGGGTGGCGAGGTGCGAGCTGAGACCCCGCACGAGCTCGCCCTCGGTGAGGGCCCGGGGGGCCAGGTAGTTCTCGTGAGCACCCCACGCGTGGCCGGCGGAGTCGACGACCCGCTTGTTCAGCCGGGTGCTGGGGATGATGCCGTCGGCCGCCGCCCGGGTGACGACCGTGGCCACCAGGGCCTCGCCGGCCAGCTCGTGGGCGACGGCGTCGGCCAGGGTGGGGCACTCGGGCGTGGCGTATTCGGGGTGGGTGCCGACGTCGACGTAGAGCCGCCCCCCGTTGGGCAGGTAGCCGCCCAGGTGGCCGGGGCCCCGCTCGAGCTCGCAGGCCACGGCGGTGGCCAACCGCTCGGCCACGGCCTCGGCGGCCTCGCCGGGGGCGTAGAGCCCGTACTCCACCTCGGTGCCGACGATGCGGCGGCCGATCGGGGGGCACGCGCCCATGCCTCTTTCTACCCCTTTGCTCCGTCATAAACATGGACGGCCACCGTGGACGTCCTGACATGGACACCGCTGGTGCCCACAGTGATACGACTGGGCCATGGAAACGACGGTCCCGGTCATCGACACCGACACCGAACCCGCGCTCGACACGATCGCGCCCGGCGACGAGCCGTTGGTCGTCGAAGAGCTGCTGGTCGAGGAGATCTCCATCGACGGCATGTGCGGCGTGTACTGACCGTGGCCCCGTCCGGCCTGGTCGAGCGGATGAAGGGCGGGCTCGACGCGCCCATCTGCCTCACGTGGGAGCTGACCTACGCCTGCAACCTGGCCTGTGTGCACTGCCTGTCGAGCTCGGGCCGCCGCGACCCGCGCGAGCTCAGCACGGGTGAGGCCCGGGCCGTTCTCGACGAGCTGGCGGCCATGCAGGTCTTCTACGTCAACATCGGCGGTGGCGAGCCGACGGTGCGATCCGACTTCTACGACCTCGTCGACCACGCCGTGGCCCGCCGGGTGGGTGTGAAGTTCTCCACCAACGGCACCACCATCACGCCCGAGGTCGCCGCCCGGCTGGCCGGCACCGACTACGTCGACGTCCAGATCTCCCTCGACGGCGCCACCGCCGAGGTGAACGACCCCATCCGGGGCGACGGCTCCTACGCCGCCGCCCGCCAGGCCATGGACCACCTGGCGGCGGCCGGCTTCGGCGCGTTCAAGATCAGCGTGGTGGTGACCCGCACCAACGTCGGCCAGCTCGACGCCTTCGACGCTCTCGCGGCCGGCTACGGCGCCCAGCTCCGCCTCACCCGCCTGCGGCCGTCGGGGCGGGGCGCCGAGTCGTGGCACCGGCTCCACCCCACCGACGCCCAGCAGCGCCATCTGTACCACTGGCTGGTGGAGCGGCCCCACGTCCTCACGGGCGACTCGTTCTTCCATCTGTCGGCGCTGGGCGAGCCGCTTCCCGGCCTCAACCTGTGCGGGGCCGGCCGGGTGGTGTGCCTCATCGACCCGATCGGCGACGTGTACGCCTGCCCTTTCGTGCTGCACGACGAGTTCCGGGCCGGCAGCGTGCGCGGCCCGGGCGGATTCGCCGCCGTGTGGCGGGAGAGCGAGCTGTTCACCTCACTGCGCCAGCCGCAATCGGCGGGAGCGTGCGCCAGTTGCGGCAGCTTCGACGCCTGCCAGGGCGGCTGCATGGCCGCCAAGTTCTTCACCGGCCTGCCGCTCGCCGGGCCCGATCCCGAGTGCGTCAAGGGCCACGGGGCGGCCGCCCTGGCCGCCGTGCCCGCGGGCGTCGCCCCCGCCGTCGGCCCCGGGCACTCGCGCCCGGTCCCCGGCCCGGTGCCGGTGACGCTGGGCCGGCGCCCATCGCGCCACCGGGTTCCGGCGTAGCCACCGACTCGCCGGCGGTGCCTGCCCTCACCGACCCCCTGGCGCTCGGCCCCCGCACGGCGCGCAACCGGATCTGGTTCGGTCCTCACGAGACCAATCTGGGCCGGGGCCGGGCGCTGTCGGATCGCCACGTCGCCTATTACCGCCGCCGGGCCGAAGGCGGCGCCGGCGTGATCGTCACCGAGACGGCCTCAATCCACCCCCTCGACTGGCCCTACGAGCGGGCGCCGCTGGCGGTGGAGTGCGGCCCCGGGTGGGAGGCGATCGGGGCCGGCTGCCGCCCGGTGGGCGCACTGGTGCTGGCGTCACTCGGACACGCCGGCAGCCAGGGCTCCAGCGCCTACAGCCAGCGCGAGCTGTGGGCGCCCTCCCGCGTGCCCGACGTGGCCAGCCGGGAGGTGCCCAAGGCCATGGAGGACGACGACCTCGCCGAGGTGGTAGCCGCCTTTGGCGCCGCCGCCGGCCTCGCCGCCCGGGCCGGGTGCGACGGCGTGGAGGTGACCGCCGGCCAGCACAGCCTGCTGCGCCAGTTCGTTTCCGGGCTCACCAACCAGCGGGGTGACGACTACGGGCACGATCGCCTCCGCCTCCTGCGGGAGGTGCTGGCGGCTGTGCGCCGTGCCGTCGGCCCCGGAGGCGTAGTCGCCCTGCGCCTGTCGTGCGACGAGCTCGCCCCGTGGGCCGGCATCACGCCGGACCAGGCGGTCGCGCACGTGGCCGCGCTGGCGCCGCTGGTGGATGCCCTCGTCGTGGTGCGGGGCTCGGCCATGGGCGTGTCGGCCACCCGGCCCGACGGCCATGTCGAGCCGGGCTTCAACCTTGGGCTCGCGGCCCGGATGCGGGCGGCGGCGGCCGGTGCCACCGCCGTCGTGGCCCAGGGCTCCATCGTCGACGTCGGGGAGGCCGCGGCCGCGCTGGCCCGCGGGCAGGCCGACGCCGTGGAGATGACCCGGGCGCTGATCGCCGACGCCCGGCTGCCCGCCCTGGTGGCGGCGGGCACGCCCGAGCGGGTGCGGCCGTGCATCCTGTGCAACCAGACCTGCATGGTGCGCGACGCCCGCAACCCGATCGTGACCTGCGTCGGCGACACCTCCAGCGGGCACGTGACTGAGGACCCGTTGGTGGACGAGGGGCCGCTGCCCCCACTGGCCGCCGACGTCCTGGTGGTCGGCGGCGGGCCGGCGGGGCTCGAGGTCGCCCGGGTGGCGGCCGGTCGAGGCGCCCGAGTCCGGGTCCTGGAGCGGGGCGACCGTCTCGGGGGTGCCCTGCGCACGGCCGCCGCCGGGAGCGGGCGCCACCGTCTCGCCCTGCTGGCCGAGTGGCTGGAGGCCGAGTGCCGGCGCTTGGCGGTCGAGCTCGTGCCGGGCGCCGAGGTCACGGTCGAGCAGGTGGAGGGGGCGCGCGCCGCCGGCACGGCCGTCGTGCTGGCCACGGGCGGCCGGCCCGGGCTGCGGGGCTTCACCGTCGCCGACGACGCCGAAGTGCGCACCGCCGCCGAGGTGCTCGATGCCGTCGCCGGCCCTGGCGCCCTGCCGGACGGCCCTGTGGTGGTGTGGGACCCGATCGGCGGGCCCATCGGCATCAGCGTGGCCGAGCTGCTGGCCCCCACCCGTGAGGTCACGCTGGTGACGCCCGACCCCATCGCCGGCACCGAGCTGGCCCGCACCGGCGATCTGGCGCCGGCCAACGTGCGGCTGCAGCAGGCGGGCGTCGTCATGGCCGGGCGTTCGTTGCTGCGCGCCGTCGAGGCGGGCGAAGTTGTGCTGGAGGACCGGTTCTCCGGGGTCGAGCGGCGCGTGCCGGCCGCCGCGGTGATCGATGCCGGCCACCGCCTGCCCGACGATGCGCTGTGGCGGGCCACGGGCGCCGCCTTGCCGCGCGCAGGGGACGCCGTGGCGCCCCGCACCGTCCACGAGGCGATCCTGGAGGCCCGGCGCGTCGCCCTCGCTCTCACCCCCACGACGACGCCCGTCCGGGTGTCCTGACGGCAGCGGTGCACCGCCGCTTCAGTCAGGAATCTGCACCTCTACGGTGCAATCCCTGAAAGGGCGTGGGCGCGGACAACTTCCGGTCACCGACGCCCGGGCCGCGCGAGGATGGTCGGGCGCAGACGCACCGGGGGTGGTGAGCATGCGAGTAGGGGATCTGCTGGCCGGCAAGGGCACCGACGTCTTCACCATCGGCGCCGATTGCCCCGTCACCGAGGTGCTCCGGCGCCTGGCCGAGCGGGGGGTGGGGGCGCTCGTCGTCTCCGAGGACGGCCAGCGCATCGGCGGCATCGTCTCCGAGCGCGACATCGTGCGCGCCCTGGCGGCCGACGGTCCGGCCGTCCTCGAGCGGCCCGTGGCCGACCTGATGACCGCCGAGGTGCGCACCTGCGACCCCGGCACCACCGTCGACGAGCTCATGGCCCTCATGACGGCGCGCCGCATCCGTCACGTCCCGGTGGTGGTCGACGGTGTGCTGACGGGCATCGTGAGCATCGGTGATGTCGTGAAGAGCCGGATCGGCGAGCTCGAAGCCGAGACGAGCACCATGCACGAGTACATCTGGCACGGTCGCTGACCCCGCTTCTTCGCGGCGCCGCCCTCAGCCCTACCCTGACCTCCCTTGATGTCGGCTCCCGCCGTTCGCCATCGCCTGCTGTGGTCGCCCCTGCGGATCGGCCCGGTGACCGTACGCAACCGGATCGTGTTCGCCGCCCACCTCACAAACTACGCGGCCGACGGCCGGCCGACTGAGCAGCACGCCGCCTACTACGAGGCGCGGGCACGGGGCGGGGCCGGGCTCATCATCACCGAGGAGCACTCCACCCACCCGACGGACTGGCCCTACGAGAAGCTGATCCACGGCTTCCACCGCGACGTGCTGCCCGGCTACCGGCGCATCACCGAGGCCGTGCACCGCCACGGCACGCCGATCTTCGCCCAGATCAACCACAACGGCGGCCAGGCCAGCTCGATGTACAGCCGTCTGCCGGTGTGGGCCCCTTCGCCGGTGGCCGACCCGCTGTTCCGGGAGGTGCCCAAGGCCGTCGAGCACGCCGAGCTCGCCGAGATCGTGGCCGGCTACGCCGACGTCGCCGCCCGCTGCGCCGAGGGTGGCTTCGACGGCATCGAGCTGCAGTGCTCACACAGCTCGATCGTGCGCGGCTTCCTGTCCCCGACCACCAACCTGCGCACCGACGACTACGGCGGGTCGCTGGCCAACCGGGCCCGGCTGCTGCTCGACGTCGTGGCCGCCGTACGCCAGGCCGTCGGGCCCGAGCTCGCCCTCGGCGTGCGCATCTGCGGCGACGAGCTCATGGAGGGCGGCACCACCATCGCCGACGCCGTCGAGGTGGCGCGCATGGTGGAGGCCACCGGGCGGGTGGACTACGTCAACACCTCCATCGGGGTGGCCACGGCGTCGTTGTTCATGATCGAGGCCTCGATGGCGGTGCCGCCCGGGTACGCCCTGTTCATCCCGTCGGCCATCCGCGAGGCGGTGGCCCTGCCGGTCGTGGGTGTGGGGCGGTTCAAGGACCCGATCCAGGCCGAGCGGGCCCTGGCCGCCGGGCACTGCGACCTCGTCGGCATCGTCCGCGGCCAGATCGCCGACGCCGACTTCGCCGCCAAGGCCCGGGCGGAGGCCACCGAGGAGATCCGCCTGTGCCTGTCGTGCAACCAGGAGTGCGTGGGGCGCATGGGGCTCAACCGCTGGCTGGGGTGCATCGAGAACCCGTTGACGGGGCGGGAGGCCGAGCGCGCCGCGGCGCCGGTGCGCGCCGCGGTGCCGGTCCAGGCGACACCAGCGGTGCCGGTACAGGGGGCGGCGGCGGTGCCGGTACAGGGGGCGGCGGCGGTGCCGGCGCCCGTGCGGCCGAAACGGGTGGTCGTCGTGGGCGGCGGCGTGGCGGGCCTACAGGCCGCCATCGCGGCCGCCCAGCGGGGCCATCGGGTCGTCGTGTTCGAGCGCGAAGCCGAGCCCGGCGGACAGCTGCGCATCGCCGCCCTCGCCCCCAGCCGGGCCGAGCTGGGCGACCTGGTGCGCAACCAGCGCCACGAGTGTCGCCGCTACGGCGTCGAGGTGCGCTGCGGGGTCACGGCCGACGTGGCGCTGGTGGCGGACGAGCGGCCCGACGTCGTGGTCGTGGCCACCGGGGCCGAGCCGGCGCGGCCCTGGTGGGTCCCCGACCCGCCCCCGGTGCCGGTGTGCGACACCTGCGACGTCCTCGCCGGCACGGCCCACCCCACGGGTCGGGTCGTGGTGGTGGACGAGCTCGGCTTCCACCACGCCACCAGCGTCGCCGAGGTGCTGGCCGACCGGGGCGGCGAAGTCGCCGTGCTCACCCCGGGGATGGTCGTGGGCCAGGACCTCGGGATCACCCTCGACTTCGAGCACTGGAACCTGCGGGCCGCGGCCAAGGGCATCCGCCAGGTCACCGATGTCGTCGTGATGGGGATGGACGGCGACAAGCTCACCCTGCTGCATCACCCCACCGGCCAGCAGCACCTCGAGCCGTGCGACGCCGTCGTGCTGGCGGTGCCGCCCGCGCCGTGCGAGCAGCTGTACTTCGACCTGCGCGCCGCCGGGTTCGCCGTGCACCGGGTGGGCGACGCCGTGGCCCCCCGACGGGCCCATGCCGCCGTGCTCGACGGCGACCGGGTGGGAGCGAGCCTGTGAGGCCGACGCCGTCGTGGCGGGCGGCGCCGTGGCCCGCCGGCGGCCCAGGGCGCTTGTGGGGCGAAAAACCGTCGGGGGGACGGAAAAGCGCCACCCAAGCGGGGTGGCGGACCGACCGGGCACCGGTCGAAGCAGCGACTTCGGGGGCGGGGCGGTGAGCCCGACACCCCCGCTCGGGACGCCGCCGTCGCCCGCCCCGCTGCCCCCCGAGGAGCTGCCGGGTGGGCGCGCCGCACGCGCCGAGCCGCCGGGCGACCACATCGGGATGCTGGCCGCGGTGCCCGTGCGGGCCGGGCAGCTGCCCCGGGGCGGGGCCGAGGCGGTGGCCGAGGCCGGCGGCCGGGTGCTCCTGGTGGGAGACGACGTGATGGCCGCGGCCGCCGCGCTCACCGGTGTGGCGTCGCGCGTGCAGGCGTGGGAGGCGGGTGCCTACGCCCCTGCGGCGTGGGCGAGCGCGCTGGCCACCTGGGCCCCGGTGCGGGCCGCCACCGTCGTGGTGCTGCCGGCCTCGCCCGATGGGCGCGACCTGGCGCCGCGGCTGGCCCACGCCCTCGGCCGCGAGCTGTTCGCCGGCGCCGTACGCGTTGGCCCCGACGGGGTCGAGGTGGCCAGGAGTGGGGGCCTGGTGGTCGAGTCGCATACTCCGGCCGGCCCGTTCGTAGCCACCCTGCAGCCGGGCGCGCGGGGCGTGCCGCCGGTAGGCGCAGGTGCACCGCCCCCGCCCGTCGAGCGCATCGATCCGCCCCTTTGCGCCGGCGCGGCCGATGCCGTCGTCGTCACCGTCCTGCCGCCCGATCCCGCCACCGTCGACCTCTCCGAGGCGCGGCGCATCGTCGCCGGCGGCGTCGGGTTGGGCGGGGCCGACCACTTTGCGCTGCTCGCCCAGGTGGCGCCGGCGCTGGGCGCGTCCCCGGGCGCCACTCGCCCGATCGCCGACGCCGGGTGGGTGCCCTTCGAGCGCCAGATCGGCACCACCGGCACCGTCGTCGACCCTGACGTCTATGTCGCCCTGGGTATCTCCGGTGCCGTGCAGCACGTCAGCGGCCTGGGCGATCCCCGCCTCGTCATCGCCGTGAACCTCGACTCGAGTTGCCCGATGATGGAGATGGCCGACGTGGCCATCGTGGCCGACGCCCCCGCCGTGCTCGATGCCCTCGCGGCGCGCCTGGGGCTCGTGATCGGCGCCGACCATGCCTGACGCAGACGCCGACGTCGTCGTCGTGGGCGCCGGCCCCGCCGGGGCGGCCGCCGCTCTCGTGCTGGCCCGGGCCGGGCGCGACGTCGTGCTCCTCGAGCGCGGCCCGTTCCCGGGATCGAAGAACATGTACGGCGGCGTCGTCTACGGGCGCATCCTCGACACGCTCATCCCCGGGTGGTGGGCCGAGGTACCCGTGCAGCGGTGGGTCACGCGCCGCTCCACCATGGTGCTCACGGCCGACCAGGCCGTCACCCTCGACATACGCGCCGGGGCGTGGGGCCGCCCGCCCTACAACGGCATGACGACCTACCGCCCTGAGTTCGACGCCTGGCTGGCGGGCCACGCCACGGCCGCCGGCGCGCAGCTCGTCACGTCCACGGTCGCCCGCGGGCTCCTGCGGGACGCGGACGGGCGCGTGGTCGGTGTGCGCACCGACCGGCCCGACGGCGACCTGCGCGCCCCCATCGTCATCGCCGCCGACGGTGTCAACTCGTTCCTCGCCAAAGAGGCGGGCCTGCACCCGCACGGCGACGAGGCCGCGCACTTCACGCTGGGGGCCAAGGAGGTCCTCGCCCTGCCGCGGGCGACGATCGAGGCGCGCTTCGGCGTGCGCGGCCGGGAGGGCGTCGACGTCGAGATCCTCGGGGGCACGGGCGCCATCCCGGGCGGCGCCTTCGTCTACACGAACCTCGACACCGTGGCCGTGGGCGTCGTGCTGTCGTTGCCCGGGCTGGCCGCCGCCGGGCGCCGTCCGGACGCGGTGATCGCCGACCTGAAGGCGCATCCCGGCATCGCCCCGCTGGTGCAGGGCGGCGAGCTGAAGGAGTACTCGGCCCATCTGATCCCCGAAGGCGGCTGGGACATGATGCCCGCCCTCGGCACCGACGGCATGCTGGTGGTCGGTGACGCCGCCGCCCTCTGCCTGGCCGCCGGCATCTACCTCGAGGGCGTCAACTTCGCCATCGGGTCGGGCGCCCTGGCCGCCGAGGCCGCCCTCACCGCCCTGCGCCGCAACGACCCCGGCGCGGCCACGCTGGTGGAGGACTACCGGGCCCGGCTGGAGGCGAGCTTCGTGCTCGCCGACCACCGCAAGCTGCGCCGAGCTCCGCACCTCGTGCTGAGCGAGCGCACCCAGACGCGCTATCCCCAGGTGGTCGCCGATCTGCTGGAGGGCTTGTTCACCGTGACCAACCCGAGACCCAAGCAGGGGGGCCTGGCCTTCGCCCGGGCCGAGTTGCGGCGGTCGGGGCTGCGCCTGCGCGATCTCGCTCGCGACGCGTATGCCGCGCTGCGGAGCTTCGGGTGAGCATCGCCGTCGAGCGGTGGCCCGAGGTCGGGTTCGAGGCGCGCATGGCCACCGTGGAGTTCCGGGTCGCGCCCGACGCCCACATCGTCGTGGACCACGACGTGTGCCGCAGTTGCACCACGCGCGCCTGCGTCACGGCCTGTCCGGCCCGGCTGTTCGTGCCCACCAGCGACGGCGGGATCCTCTTCAACTACGAGGAGTGCTTCGAGTGCGGCACCTGTTACCTCGTCTGCAACCAGGCGGGGGCCATCTCGTGGAGCTATCCCGAAGGCGGCCACGGCGTCGTGTTCCACCGGAGCTGAATTCGTGCGCCTGGCCGTCTGCTGGAAGGTCGTCGACCTCCGCCCCGACATCGACCCGCTGACCGGTGCCGTGGGTGCGACGCCGCTGGCTCCCGGCGTCTCGGCCGCCGACCGCTCGGCCCTCGAGTGGGCGTTGCGGTTGGCCGAGGCGTGGGGCGGCGACGTCGTCGTCGTGGCCGCCGGTTCAGCGGCCGACGCCGAGCCGCTCCTGCGCGAGGGCGTGGCCGCCGGGGGCGCCGTGGCGCGCCGGGTCGCCCTCGACCCCACGCTGCCGTCGGGCGTGGTGGCGGCCGCCCTGGCGGTGGCGGCCGAGGACGCCGACGTGGTGGTGTGCGGGGACGCCAGCCTCGACCGGGGAACGGGTTCGGTGCCCGGCTTCATGGCCGCCGAGCGGGGCTGTGCGCAGGCCCTCGGTCTGGTGACGATGGAAGCGACGCCGGAGTGGCCGGGACGCGTGCGGGGCGAGCGACGCCTCGACGGGGGCCGGCGGGAGCAGATCGTGATCGACGCGCCGGGGGTGCTGTCGGTGGAGGCGGGCCCCCGCCTACGCCGGGCGGCGCTGGCGGCCGTGCGCCGAGCGGCCACCGCGCCCATCGAGGTGCTGCCCGAGCCGCCGGCGCCGCAGGCGCCTCCAACGTTGCGCCAGCGCGCGCCTTACCGGCCGCGGACCCGACCCGCTCCGGGCCCCGACCCCGGGCTTTCTTCTCGCGAACGGATCCTGGCCCTCACGGGCGCCCTGGTCGAGCGCACGCCGCCGGCGCGCCTGGTGCTCGATCCTGTGGCCGCCGCCGACCGCATCCTCGCCGCGCTCACCGACACCTGAGCGTCGGGACACTTTTGCGTCGCATGTGCGCGAAAACTGACCCAACCCTCGTTCCGGCGGGGGTCGGCAAGGGCGGGGAGGGCGGGGCGGGCGGGGCGGGCGGGGCGGGTTAGCGTGCGGCCGTGATCGTCGACAAGGCGTACCTGGCCCTGTCCACCCTCGGGCTGGCCAGCACGGCCAACGGTTGGCGCCCGTTCGCCCGGCACGGATGGGCGGCCATGCCGTCGTTCAGTTCGGGGCTGGTCACGTCCGAACTGCCGCGGTCGGTGATCGTCGTGCAGGCCGCGGGCACGGTGGTGGCGGCGCGCAAAGGGGCGCTGCGCACCAAGGCGGGCAAGGCCGGCCTCGCCCTCAATCTCGCCTCGGCCGCCGGGCTGGTGGGCCTGCATCTTGACGCCCGCCAATCGGCCGAAGTCCTGGAGGACGCGCTCGTCGAGGGGCTCGGCCCCGACTACCGCGCCCGCATCGTGGAGCCCCTGCTGCCCGAGACGTCGGCGCCCGGCGCGCCGCGCCACGGACCGTTCCAGCTGCTGCGCGCCCGGCGGCGCTACAAGGGCTACCGGGACGTTTCCTACGGTGATGCCGGCAAGCGCAACCAGCTCGACGTGTGGCGCCGCCGGGACCTGCCCGACGACGGCCGGGCGCCCGTGCTCATCCAGGTGCATGGGGGCGCCTGGGTGATGGGCAGCAAGGAGGCCCAGGCCCTGCCGCTCATGAGCCACCTGGCCGAGCGGGGGTGGGTGTGCGTCGCCATCAACTACCGGCTCTCGCCCGCCGCCACATGGCCCGACGAGATCGTCGACGTCAAGAAGGCCATCGCGTGGGTGAAGGCCAACATCGCGGCCTACGGCGGCGACCCCGACTTCATCGCCATCACCGGCGGGTCGGCGGGCGGGCACCTCAGTTCGCTGGCCGCGCTCACGCCGGGCGAGCCCATCTTCCAGCCGGGCTTCGAGGACGCCGACACGTCGGTGCAGGCGGCGGTGCCGTTCTACGGCGTGTACGACTTCCTCAACCGGGACGGCACGGGCAGCCCCGACCTCCTCCCCTTCGTCGAAGAGAAGGTGTTCAAGGCCCACCTGGACGACGACCCCACCCCGTTCGACCAGGCCTCGCCCATGACCTGGGTGGGCCCGGACGCGCCGCCCTTCTTCGCGCTGCACGGGGTCAACGACTCCCTTGCGCCCATCGAGCAGGCCCGGGCCTTCGTCGGCCTGCTGCGCAAGGAGGCTTCCCACCCGGTGGTGTTCGCCGAGCTGCCGCACGCCCAGCACGCCTTCGAGAGCTTCGACTCCGTGCGGGCCGGGCACGCCGTGCGCGCCGTCGACCGCTTCCTGGGCGCCGTCTACGGCGACTACCGCCGCTCCTCCTGAGCGTTGGGTCACTTTTAGCGCG